>CACYTW010000001.1 GCA_902777435.1 uncultured Ruminococcus sp.
GCCCTCTCCATCGCCAGGGCAACGGACTGCGACGTCGCCGAATAGAAAAGGGTCGTCATACCAAGCCTCTCTGCCGCCCTGCATACCTGCCTCGTCACCATAATATATTGACGGAACACCAACATATGTCATTTGAATAAACATAGCACACTTCAAACGATAAGTTGCAAGCTCCTCAAGCCCTGAGGACAATTTCTGTTCACCGCACTCTGACTCTAATCCGCCAAAATATGACTTTATACGCATTGTATCGTGAGTTCCGATTAAGTTCATCAGCGAATATCTCACACATATGGGATAGTTCTCCGCAATGGACATAAGTGCTCTGTCCATATCTTCAGCTGATTCTTGTCCTGAAATAAACGCTGTTACATTATCTTTAAAGGGATAATTCATAACGCTGTCAAGTTCATAGCCCAGCAAATACTCCCTTTGCATACTGTATGCAATCTTGTTGGAGGCATCCTCCCAAACTTCACCGATTATTACGGCATCCTCTTTTACCTTTTTGACTTCCTCGCGGAGAATTTGTATAAACTCATCAGGAAGTTCGTCAGCCACGTCGAGCCGCCAGCCTGACGCACCTAATCTCAGCCACCTTTTGATAACTGAGTCATCATCTCTCAATATATAATCCAGGTAAGATGGTTCAAGCTCATCTACATTGGGAAGATTACTGCAGCCCCACCAACTTTCATATTCCTTATTGTCATTGATTTTATACCAACCTCTGTAAGGCGAGTTCTCATCATTATACGCTCCGCCTTCTCCGTAGTTTCCGTACTTGTTAAAGTATATGCTGTCCGCTCCCGTATGGCTGAACACGCCGTCAAGTATTATCTTAATTCCGTATTCATCAGCCTTTTTGCATAATTCAGAAAAATCTTCTTCTGTGCCGAACATAGAGTCAATCTCTTTGTAATTGGCTGTGTCATACTTATGATTTGAATATGCATCAAATATGGGATTTAGGTATATCACACCTACCCCAAGTGATTTTATATATGGCAGTTTCTTAATTATTCCTTTAAGATTACCGCCGTAGAAATCATTGCAGGCAGGTCCGCTTTCATATGGGTGTCTGTTAAAGGATATGGGTTCATACTTATCATAATGGACTATATATTCATCACGTTTTTTGTATATTTCTCTGTCCTTATGTTCCCCGTAAAACCTGTCGGGAAATATCTGATACATCACTTTTCCGCAAAACCATTCGGGTGTTTTAAAGGCTTTATCATATACTGTTATCTGATAACTTTTTCCGTCATTAAAGTTTTCCAATCTGCCGACTCCGCCCAAGCCATCACTTGCATTCAAATACCAATATGTTTTATGACTCATATTAATCACAAAGCAATACCACAAAAGGCACGGCACCTCTGGCATCTCTATTTTTGACGAATACGAATATACTCCATTTTTTTTCGTTGCGGTCATCGGATATAGCTTTTCGCCCTCATCTGTCCACACTCTGACCATAACACTCTCAGGCAAATCACAATCGCTTATATCAATACGCAATGCGACAATATCACCTGTTTTCACCGCTCCGAAAGGACTGCGGAACCTTATATCCTGTGAATTATGATAAACCTTCATATACTCCAACCCCTGTTTTTGTTTAATGTATAAATAAGCATAGGAAAATCGGCATAAATATCGCCGGCACAAAGTTCATTACCTTGTACTTTGAAAGCCCTATCATATTAAGTGCCAAAGCAATCAGTATAAGAGAGCCTACGCACGACATCTCTGCCACAGCAGCATCGCTCAATACAGGTGCAACCCATTGGGCAAGCAATGTTATACTCCCCTGATATACCAAGACAAACGCCGCTGAAAACAACACTCCCACACCCAATGAAGACGCAAATAATATTGCAGCAACAAAGTCAAGTGTGGACTTGGCAAAAAGAATTTCGTGATTTCCCGAAATTCCGCTTTCAAGAGAACCAACAATTGACATTGCCCCTACACAAAACAGCAGACTTGCAGAAACAAAGCCCTCTGCAATATTGGACTTTGTATCTCTGCCGCTGACCTTATCACGTACAAGTTCGCCAAGTCGGTTTATCTGCTTATCCAAATCAATCAGCTCGCCTATAATTGTACCAAATACCATTGACAGTATCAGCACCAATGTGAGTTTGCCATCAGACAAGCCCGAAATTCCTATGTACATTGTACAAAACCCAAGCGCTGTCATCAAGCCTTTTTCAAGTTTTTGGGGCAAGCCCTTTTTTACAAGCAAACCTATAAGTCCGCCTGCCAATACAGCAATAACATTTACTATTGTACCAAGCATTACTATACTTCCTCTCCTCAATTCTAACACAATATCCGTTAAGTGTTTCAAAAAGATTAAATATCAAGGGGAAAATGAATATATATTCCCTCTTTATCTCTGAACAAATCAAATATCATATTTGTAAAATCTGATATATCCATTTCTGCGACATCCAAATTACATTCTGTGACCTCTCCGCCGCTTATACGGCAACAGATATTGTTTTCGGCAATTATATCATCTTTTACCCTTATTACAGCTCCGTCCTCTATAAAACCCGCTAACCTTTCAAGCACCGACCTTACGTTTATAATCCTTGCCATCAGGGGATAGCTGTTTGTAATCTCTGCTGTCTTTATTCCGAAAGCCTCACTTGCTATCCACTCTCCACCTTCGGGATATAACAGGGCATAACCATCTTTGGTCAATGCTATTTGGCCATCTGAGATATTCTTTAATGCATATACAGTCTTTTGCCAATAATCATAGGTTCGGTCAACGTATACAGCCACACTCGACATTGCCGACTTATAAATTTTGTCAAGCCTTTCTATAAGTTCACCATCTGTATTTTCGGCATACCTCAAATTCTTATCAGCCAATCTGTGAAAATTAATATCAAAGTTTTTTGAAAAGCCGAACTTCTCATACATACCGCTTACCGCCGCCACCAAAACGCATATTTCGCAGCCATCTGAATATAACTTCGGCATTGCATACTCAAATATTTCTCTGACCTTGCCTTTATTTCTGTACTCGGGATATGTGGACACTCCCCATATTCCTCTTGCCGAGAACGGAAGATTTTTTATTCGCATAGCAAAAGGAAGCATCTGCATTGCAGATACCACCTTATCATCAACTTCTGCCACAACAGTATTTTCAGAACTATAATTTTTATCAAAGTTCCAATCCACAAAGGCAGGAGTATCATCAAAACAAACACTCCATAAATCTTTTATTATATGCCGTTCGCTTTCGTATGAAAATCTTGCCATAATTATATTCTCCTAAAAAACAGTTCTTATCAACACCATATAACATACTGTTCCTGCAAGAACACTGAGCAGGGAATTCTTACGCCACATCTGCAAAATCACAACCACTGCAACCGAAATCAGTTCAGGCAAGCCGTATGGATATGAGAGAATACTCGTATCCTTCAGGCAATACACCACCAACAATCCCATTATTCCGTAGGGCAATGTGTTGCTTAAGCGTCTGACAGCCGCAGGAATTTCCTTTCCCTTAGGGAAAGCGATAAATGCAAGTGAGCGAATGAAATATGTAACAATAGCGATAATCGCTATACTGATTACAGAAAAAAGAGTCTTATTCATAATCTTCCTCCTTGGGTTGTCCTACCTTGCCCGACATTAAAACAACAGTAAGGACAAGCATTGCGGGAATAACAAAATTATCTGCACCCAATATCAAAATGAATATCAGTGATATTGCAACCCCGAATATTGCGGAGAAATGATTTTTTGCTTCTCGCCATTGGTCTACAAAAATCGTAACAAAAAGTGCGGTCATTGCAAATTCCATACCACGGCTGTCAAAATTCGCAAGCTCCCCAAGCAACGCACCCGATACACAGCCTATTATCCAATAGCAATGATTTAAGGCAGACAGCAAAAAGTAGTATGCGTGAAGATGCACGCCCTTATTCTCAGGCTTGCTTGTATCCATTGTGGAAACAAGTGAATAGGTTTCGTCCGTCAAGGCAAACTGCAAATACCATCTTCCTTTTTTGACCTGTCTGTACTTTTCGAGCATAGACAATCCGTAAAAGAAATATCTTCCGTTAATCATAATCGTCATTACTGCGGTAGTAAGAAATGAAACAGCACCTCCAAGCAAGTCAACAGCAACATACTGCATAGAACCGCCAAGAATTGTAAGTCCCATTATTCCTGACCATAAAAAATTGTAACCCTCTTTTTGAATTAACACGCCAAATCCCATTCCCATAATGATATATCCTGCCATTATGGGTAGGCTGTCTATAAATGCTCTTTTGAATGTTTTTTTGTTCATTTTAAACACTTTTCCTTAATACATCTTTTGTACGTGTGAAAAAACCCACTCAAATGAGTGGGTTTTTCACTACGGGTCTGTCTCCGTATGGAGCTGGTAATAGGACTTGAACCTACAACCTGCTGATTACAAATCAGCTGCTCTGCCAATTGAGCTATACCAGCACTTATTGTTTCACACTGACGGATTATAGAATATCATATTTTATGAGTTTTGTCAAGACTTTTTTTCAAAAAAATATATTATTTTAAAAAAATCTGTTTTCAGCTTGTCCATTCAGGTAGGGTGATAGTATAAACCCGAACCGTGATTTTGAAAGGTAAATTTACGTTTTATCTGCGTTAAAATGCTCGGTAATCCGTCAGCCTATCAAAGACGACAAGCCGAAAGATGCCTAAATTAATTGTTTTTGGCAGGTTCGGATTTGTACTTTCACCCTAAACACTGTCCGAATATTTGTCTGTAATTAGTGTTTACCTAAAATGGCAGTTCTATGTATTCTGATAAGAGTATATATATCAATGCATATATCAGCATTGAATTATCCTCGCAATCATCACCGCTGTCAAGCATAATCAGAATGAGTGCCACAATCAGCAAATCATCTGCCGACATCACGCCTAACACCTTTCCCGTTTCGGGATTATACAGCGACCTGGGTATAAACTTCATCAATGGGTGGTCAGCTTTCTTTTGGGTTAGCTTCTGCTCTGATGCATTTCTTTCTTCTTTAATATCCTCTTTAATATCTGCTTTTTCTTTTACAGGATTGTTGTGTACATTTTTTGATTGATTTGGCTTTCTGTTCCCCAAAGGGTTACGGTTCGGCTCAACCGCAGGCGGCGGCTTGTTTACGTTAGGTACCGCACTTCTTCTTGGCTCATACCGCCTATACATATACACACCTCCGCATCACATATTTCTGAACGCTTCAATCGCTTTGCCTATACTTAAAAATTTAATGGCATTATTTATCTTATCCCTTTTTTCGGGCTTTAAAAGAGGGCTGAGCGACTTCAAAAAGTTTGTTTGCCGTGTTGTCTCCCCATTGTTCATAGCCGACATAATACGCTGAATTTTCATCATCATTTCTATGTTATCAGGGTCTATGTTCATTCCAAAATTGTTGTCGGAGGGCTTTTTATCTTCTCTTTTTTCCTCATTCTGTCCGCCTCCGAGCATTGAGATTATGTCGTTGATTTGCTGTTTTCCCTCGTCGCTGCTGAACATCTCCTGCAGTTTTTCCGCCGCAGCCGAAAGATTCATTTCATCTGCCATCACTTCTCACTTCCGTCCATATCTATTTTTTAAATATACTGTTTATTTTGTTCATCAGTTCGGGGTTGTTCGCCATTTGCTTTGCAAGCGCAGGATTGCTTTTAAGCTCCTTTTGCAAGTCAGCCGTGTTTAAGCTATTCAATTTTTTATTCAATTCACCCTTATCAGTTGTTTTAATCGCCTTCTCCACCTGTGCTATCTGTTCAGGGCTTAATATACTGTTCATTTTATTAAGCGCGTTTGACAACATTTGCGGATTCATATTCTTAATCATATCTTCTATATTCATAATAATCTCCATTCCGCCGCCCTGCGTCGGCAAAAATTGTAATTAAATTTCTCTTATCCGCAGGGCAAGGAATGATAAGAGATTATTTGGCCCATGTGCGTTTCCGAGGCAAGTGCCGAGGAAAATTTCGCACGGGCAATTAAATCTGCCGGAGGCATAACGTGAAAGGAACTTTCACGTTATGCTCCATTCCGCCGCATTTACGGCTTTTTTAAATTTTCTATTTACATATTCCCAAAAATGTATTATTATAAATTTATAACGCTTTATAATAATTTATGCAGACACAATAGATTTAGTGACAAAATTTAAAATAATTTCAGGAGCAACTATATGAAAGCACTTATTTTCAGCGACAGCCACGGTATGTCCTCACATATTTGTTGGGCAATAGAAGACAACCCCGATACCGATTTAATTATTTTTGCAGGCGACGTACACCGCGACATTGAGGAGGTTATGTATGTCTATCCAAGAATTCCTTGTGCTTACGTCCTCGGCAATAACGACTATTTTATACACGACATTCCCGACGAAAGATTTTTTGAATTTGGCGGAAAAAAGATTTTTCTTACCCACGGACACAAATACGGCGTTAAACTATCGCCTGTCCGCGTTGTATCTGAGGCAAAAAAACGCGGCGCCGATATCTGTATATTCGGGCACACGCACAGCCGATATCTTGATATGGGCGACATATGTGTTGTAAACCCCGGCTCCGCTCGCACAAGCTATGCTATATTGATAGTAAATAGTGACACCATAAATATTGAACATAAGGATATATAGAACATAAGACCTCGGATTGAGGTCTTATTTTATTGCATTATATATTTTATCCATACAGATTTTAAACTGCTCTGCTTCAGTATCTGACAGTGATGATGATATCATATTATGGGTTTCGCAAATTTTCTCTAAGACTGTCTTTGCAAGCTTTGTTCCCTCGTCTGTCAGCATAACACACTTTACACGCTTGTCGCTTATCAGATATTCGGTACTTAAATATCCCTTCTTTTCCATTCTTGAGATAATTCCCTGCATTGTCGCCTGAGTCACATTAAAGAATTTTTCAAGGTCCTTCATCAGCACCTTTGCATCATTACGATTATACAACTCTATAAGTATCCGCATTTGCGAAGCCGTAATGTTCAAAGCCTTTAACTCGCAGTTCATACGCTTTTCTATCTTCTCACTTATCATTTTTATATATTGTGTTAAATTATCCAAGCACTACACCGCCCATAGCATAAGTAATATTTTATTTATATAAAATATTACTCTCTTCTTTTTCTTTTGCGTTTTCTGTAACCGTAGTTTCTTCAAGTGACCGTCTTGCGTTCGCAAGCATCAGCTTAAGTCTGTTTTCTTGATTTACTCTGCTTGCCCCTGCGTCATAATCCACCGCAACTATATTTACATCAGGTCTGATTTCCTTTATAGGCTTCATCATGCCCTTACCGCATATGTGGTTTGGCAAGCAACCAAAGGGCTGTGTGCAGACTATGTTCTTGCAACCTGTCTCGGACAGTTCAAACATCTCTGCCGTAAGCAGCCAACCCTCGCCCATTTTTACCGCCACATTTATTACGTCGTCGGCTATATGTACGATTTCCTCAAATGGTGTCCAGCCTTTGAAGTCGCTGTGCTTTTGTATTAACTCGCTTATTTCGTTTTTCTTTTTACTCACATAATTATAAGCAATTTTATACAACGCATAAACCTTTTTACCTCTTCCGTACAGCTTATAGTCTATTATTTGGTTGTATATAGAGAACAGACAAAAGTCTATCAATCCCGGGACAACAACCTCTGCCCCCTCTTGAACCAGGAAGTTCTCCAATCCGTTGTTACCGAGAGGCGAATACTTAACAAATATCTCTCCCACTACGCCGACCTTTACCTTTGGTGTTTTTCTCATTTTAATTAAATCAAATTCCTTTATGATTTCCACATAGTTTTTCTTTATATCCTTATATCTGACCTTGGTGGAATTGCCAAGCTCCTTGCCCAATCTTGATGTCCACTTTTCAGAAAGTCTTTCTGCGTCGCCCTTGTTTATCTCATAGGGCTTTACCTGATTGACAAGGCTCATCAGCAAATCACCATAGTATACTGCATACATCATACTGCGGAGCATTCCCACAGACAGCTTAAACCCAGGATGATGCTCTATACCTGCAAGGCTGAATGATATAACGGGAACATACTCCATCCCTGCCTTCTTCAACGCCTTTCTGATAAGAGAAATATAGTTGGATGCACGACAGCCGCCGCCTGTCTGGAACATTATAAGTGCAGTCTTATGTGTGTCATACTTTCCCGACAGCAACGCCTGTATAAACTGTCCTATAACCAAAATCGCAGGATAGCAGGTATCGTTATGGGTATATTTAAGTCCCGTTTCGGCTATCTCAGGCCCCGACGTTTCCAACAACTCCATATTAAAACCGTGGGTTTTAAATATGCTGATCATCAACTTAAAGTGAGTCGGAAGCATATTGGGAACAAGTATGGTATAATCCTTTTTCATTTCCTCAGTAAATGGAACAAAACTTTTATCTTGCATTTTATTCACCGTCCTCAAGAGCGCCTATCAAGCTGCGAAGTCTTATTTTAACTGCACCGAGATTTGTAATCTCGTCTATCTTTATTTGAGTATAATGCTTGTTACCGTCCTCTAATATCGACCTTACCTCATCAGTTGTGATGGCGTCAACACCGCAACCGAAGGACACAAGCTGAACAAGCTCTGTATCACTATGTTCTACCGCATATCTTGCACTTCTGTACAATCTTGAATGAAATGTCCATTGGTCAAGAACCTTTACATACTGAACAGGCGCAAGATGGCAAATGCTGTCCTCGCTTACAACAACAAAACCAAGGGATACTGCAAGTTTGTCTATGCCGTGTCCAATCTCAGGGTCAATGTGATAGGGACGGCCTGCTAAAATCATTATTCGCTTATTATGCTCTCTTGCATATTTCAGCGCCCTCTCTCCCTCTTGACGAACCTTTGCCTTATATTCATCATATGCCTCATAGGCTTTTTTAACGGCATTGCTGAGTTCCGACTTTGTAATAGATTTATCAAATGATTTAATACTTTTCCAAAGTGTATTCGTAAGAGTTTTTGGATTATCTACATTCAGATACGGATACAAAAACGAAACCTCTTTGAGCTGTTCCATATTTCCGCTGAGCAGTTCCGCATAATATGCGACAACAGGACAATTATAATGGTTGTCCCCTGCCTTTTCGTCAATGTTATACGTAAGGCTTGGATAAAAGATTTTATCTACGCCCTTTTCTATAAGCTCAAGCATATGTCCGTGCATTATTTTTGCGGGATAACAAGCCGTATCGGAAGGAATTGTAAACTGACCTTTCTCGTATGTTGCACGATTTGATTGTGCCGAAAAATGCACTTCAAAGCCTAACTCACAAAACAGCTTGTACCACAGCGGTGCAAATTCGTACATTGACAACGCCATAGGCAGACCGATTTTGCCTCTTTTGCCCGATATTGGCTTAAGGCTATCTAAATATTCTCTCTTCCACGCATAAAGGTTCGGTAACTCCTCTGTCTTCTTTATTCCCAATCCCTTTTCGCATTGATTTCCCGAAATAAATTTTTCGCCGTCCGCAAACCTGTTTATTGTCAGATGGCAATGATTTGCACAGCCATTGCAAACAGCACTGTCAGATTTATGCGAAAAGCCTTTAACGCCTTCGGCATCAAGGATACTGCTCTCACTAAATCTCATACTGTGAAGTGCCGCTCCGTATGCTCCCATAAGACCTGCGATTTCGGGGCGTATAACCTCTGCGCCGATTTCCATCTCAAAGGCTCTCAGTACCGCATCATTATAGAATGTTCCCCCCTGAACGACTATCTTCTCGCCCAATTCTTTTGGCGAGGTTGCACGGATAACCTTATATATCGCATTCTTTACAACGCTGACCGACAGCCCTGCCGATATGTCCTCAACCGACGCACCATCCTTTTGAGATTGCTTAACTGACGAATTCATAAATACTGTGCATCTCGAGCCTAAATTAACAGGTGCTTTTGACTCAAGTCCAAGTGCCGCAAAGTCTGCAACATTATATCCCATTGCTTTGGCAAATGTTTCGATAAATGAGCCGCACCCCGAGGAACAAGCCTCGTTCAGCATTATGCTGTCAATGCTTTTATTTCTTATTCTGAAGCACTTGATATCCTGACCGCCTATATCCAATATAAAATCAACATCAGGCTGAAAGAATTTTGCCGCAGTATAATGTGCTATTGTTTCGACAATTCCTTCGTCAATATGGAATGCGTGCTTTATCAATTCTTCGCCATAGCCCGTGACAGCACTTCCGCATATCTCAATTCTGTCCCCGCAAATTTTGTAGATTTCGCTGAGCTGTTGTCTTATTATCTCAACGGGGTTTCCCAAATTTGAGCTGTAATATGTATAGAGAATAGATTTATCCTCTGCTATTAATACAACCTTGGTTGTTGTACTTCCGCAATCTATACCAAGCCAAGCCTTACCATTGTATTTTTGTATATCTGTTGTTTTAACTGTCGCCTTTGAATGTCTGTCTTTAAACTCTTTATATTCTGCATCATCAGCAAAGAAAGGAGCAAGTCTGTCGGTTAAATTATCCTCCTGCTTCCCACTATTCTTCAACACATCAATTATCTCGTTAATCTTTTTAGGTGCAAGCCTTTGTGCGTGCATAGCGGTGCCCATAGCCACAGCATAGAGGCCATATTCAGGGAATATTGCTGTATCTTCTGTCAGCTTCAAGGTTTCATAAAATCTCTTCTTCAAGCCGTCGCAGTAATATAGCGGACCGCCCAGGAACATAACCTTGCCCTCGACCTTTCTGCCTTGTATAAGTCCCGTTATGGTTTGATTTACAACCGCTTGGAATATACTTGCGGCAATATCCGACTTATTTGCCCCCTGATTTAAGAGAGGCTGAATATCGGTCTTTGCAAAAACACCGCATCTTGATGCTATCGGGTACAGCTTTTTCGCCTCAAGGCTCGCCTTATCCATCTCGTCAACTGTCATATCCAGCAAAACTGCCATTTGGTCAATAAACGCACCCGTACCGCCCGCACAGGTTCCGTTCATTCTCTCGTCAACTCCGCCGTCATAGAATATAACCTTTGCATCCTCACCGCCAAGTTCTATAACAACATTCGTATCAGGAGCCAGCTTATGCACAACCTCTCCCGTTGCGTATACCTCCTGTATAAACTCTATGCCCGTTGCCTCAGCAACGCCCATTCCTGCAGAACCTGATATTGAAACAGATACATCATCTATATCAATCTCCTTCTGCAAATCCATAAGCATTTCTACCGTTGTTTGTCTTACACGCGACAGATGCCGTTTATATTTATTGTATAAAACTTTTTCTCCGTCCAACACAACTAACTTTGTTGTAGTTGAACCTATATCTATGCCTAATGTTACTCCCATCAAGACACCTCCAGCACAGTATACACTTAGTCATTTTATGTCAAATTATATCATATCAACAGCGTACTGTCAATTAAATGTAAAAAAATTAATAGCTTGTTTACAAATTTCTTTGCTAATAAATATATTAGAAAATTCATAAAAATATTAACTCTGTTTTATTTTGGTTGACATAGCCAAATAATAGGTTTATAATTTGATAAAAAACTTTTCTTGGGAGGAAATATGACAAATCAATTTTCACGAACAGAATTGCTCTTTGGCAAAGACGCTATGGAAAAACTATCAAGGTCAAGAGTTGCCGTTTTCGGCGTGGGCGGAGTCGGCGGTTATACAGTTGAAGCCCTTGCCCGCTCAGGTGTCGGCTCACTTGATTTGATTGACAATGATGTTGTTTCGGCATCTAATATAAACCGTCAGATTATAGCTCTTAACTCAACTGTCGGCAAGCCAAAGGCGGAGGTTGCTAAAGAGAGAGTTTTAGACATAAACCCGAACTGCATTGTCAAAACACATCAAATATTTTATATGCCCGAAACAGAGAGCCAATTTGACTTATCTTGCTACGATTATATAGTAGATGCCATCGACACAGTAACGGGAAAAATCGCACTTATTGTCAATGCGAAAGCTGCAAATGTTCCCATAATAAGCTCAATGGGTGCAGGAAATAAGCTGGACCCAACTATGTTTGAGGTTGCGGATATATACAAAACGTCTGTATGTCCCCTTGCAAAGGTTATGCGATACGAATTAAAAAAGAGAGGTATTAAAAATCTCAAGGTTGTATATTCCAAAGAACCTGCAAAGAAACTTGTTGCCGACTCAGCAGACAGTGGTTCTGCATCACGCAATGCACCTGCCTCCTGTGCCTTTGTGCCGTCAGTTGTCGGACTTATTATCGGTGGAGAAGTTATAAAAGACCTTATAAAATAATATATTCCTCTACTTTAACATTCTTCTGATTTTGCGGAATGCGGCGTCCTCGCCTTGTTCTGCCAATGTTACAAGCAAGTCTTCTAAAATATCTGATGTTTCCTGATGAATGAACCTTGTTGCTTTTGCCCTCATAAAATATTCCAGAGGATGCTGTTGCGTATAGTTTTTACCCTGATATATCTTGCTTGCCGCAACTCTGTCGCAAAACATTTCCGCAATATATTTTTTAGGCATAGGCACCGGTGTTATTTTATGCGTAACAGTATTATAATCCGTCCAATATTCAAAGTGGTGCTTGTTTCTGCCCTTGTGATGCAACCACGCTTTTGAATATCCGTAGGCCCTTCTCTCACCCTCGTTAGGACTTTTATCACCTGTATAGAATTTTACTCCGGCACTAAATTCCGTCGGCCCGTACTTTGACAGGTCGTGTCTTAACCCTTGAAATAAAATTCCCGCTTTTTTGCTGTGTGCAATTACCATATGTCTGTGCTTTGTTATTGTTTTAAAATGACCTATACAATTTTTCAAGCTCACCTTCATCACCTCAACAATAAAAAAACGGACAACATTTAACTGCTGTCCGTCATTTCTTATTACAATAAATTATTCAGCAGGAGTAGCTTCTGCATTTTCTTCGCTTTCAGCGTTCTCAGTTTCTTCTGCATTTTCAGTGTTTTCTGCATTCTCAGCTTCCTGAGCCGCCTGAGCCTCAGCAAGTTCATCTGCTGTTGCAACAATATTGCCGTCCGGGTCTACCATATTACCCTCATCATCAAGAGTGTACATAACATCTTGCTGACCTTCTGTGTCTGCTGTCTGCTCCTGAGCTGTTTCTGCTTCTGCAGCGTCCTTTGCATCTTTTACAGCAACTGCTGTGAGTGCTAATGAACTGATTACAAACAAGATGGCAATAACTGCTGTAAACTTCTTAAGCATTGCATCAATTGTTCTGCCTTTGTTCTTACCGAAGAAGGTTTCCGCACCGCCTGCAATAGCTCCCGACAATCCCTGCTGTTTTCCGTGCTGCATAAGAACAACAACAATAAGTATAACAGAGATTATAACGTGGATAATGGTTAAAGTTAAAAACATTTCTTTTCCTCCTTGTATTTTAAATACAATTCTCGTAATCATATTTGTTACTCAGTACGCTCCATTGTATCACATATAAGCATTTTTTTCAAGTATTTTTTCAAAAAAATTTTTTATTTGTAATATTTTATTCAATTTTTGCAGTAAAAAGCACCCTTTAGACAAAAAAAGAGGTTCGTTTGGGGAACGAACCTCAAGGGAGGGAGTTATGTATTTGCAATGCAATCTTATTTTCGATTGCAAACTTATTATATACCATTAAAAATTTTTTGTGGTGAATAATCTGTAACATAAAAATGAACAATATGTTAACTTTGATTAGAAAAACAAATGCTCAACCAATGTCTTTATTCCCAATACAATAAGAATAGCTCCCCCTGCAAACTCCGCCTTAGATTTGTATTTTACGCCGAACACGTTTCCTATTTTTACTCCTATTGCCGAAATCACAAAGGTAATAATCCCTATTGCGAACACAGAGAAAAGCAAGTCAACGTCCAAAAAAGCAAGTGTTACGCCAACCGCAAGGGCATCTATGCTCGTTGCGATTGCAAGGGGCAGCATAGCGGCAAATGACAAATTGGGGTCTGCCTTTTCTTCCTCGTCGGAGAGTGCTTCCTTTATCATATTGGCACCTATCAAGCCAAGCAGAATGAACGCTATCCAATGGTCAACCGCAGATATCTTATTGCTGAAGCGACTGCCCAACAAATATCCGATTGCCGGCATCAGGCCCTGAAAAAAGCCAAACCACAATCCGACAACCGCCATATTTTTCACTTTGACCTTCGGCAACGCAAGACCCTTACACACAGCTACGGCAAAGGCATCCATAGAAAGTCCTATTGATAACGATATAAGTTCTATTATCCCCATTGTTTTTACTTCCTTTTTATAAATATTTTAAATAATTATATAAAAAATATTGAAATTTTAACTTTTTATAGTATAATAATATTAACTTAATTTGTCAATATACACCGGCGTTAGCCAAAAGGAGAAATTTTTATGAAATACTACCTCGCAATAGACTTTGGTGCTTCAAGCGGAAGACACATTTTAGCATCAATTCAAGACGGAAAAATTGTTTTGGAAGAAGTTTATCGTTTCAAAAACTATCTTGATGAAAAGAACGGTCATCTCTGTTGGGATATAGACAGACTTTTCAACGAGATAAAAACAGGTCTTAAAAAATGTGCAGAAATCGGCAAAATCCCTTCATCAATGGGCATTGACACCTGGGGTGTTGACTTTGTACTGTTGGACAAAGATAACAAAATTATCGGCGATACCGTGGCATACCGCGACTCAAGAACAGACGGTATTCCCGAGAAGGTTTATGCAAATGCAATTCCTAAAGAAGACTTATATGCAAAAACAGGTATTCAGGAGGAGAACTTTAACACAATCTTTCAGTTTATGGCTGTTAAAGAGCAACACCCTGAATATTTTGAATCGGCTGAAAATATGCTGTTCTTGCCCTGCTACTTCAGTTATCTGTTAAGCGGACAAATGCAGAACGAGTATACGATTGCCAGCACAAGCGGTCTTTTGAATGCCTCGGCAAGAGATTGGGATATGGACCTTATCAAAAAGCTCGGTCTGCCTGAAAAGCTTTTCACAAAGCTTGCCGCTCCTACCTCTAAGCTGGGAGAATTCACCAAGGAAATCGCAGACGAAGTCGGCTTTAACTGTGATGTTATTCTGCCAGGCTGTCACGATACTGCAAGTGCAGTTTTGGCTGTTCCTATGGAAAACAGTGAGGGTGTATACGTAAGCTCAGGTACTTGGTCGCTGATGGGTGTGGAATGCGAAGAACCTATTTGCACAAAAGAAAGCTTTGCCGAAAACCTCAGCAACGAGGGCGGTGTTGGTTTCCGTATTCGCTATCTCAAAAATATTATGGGTTTATGGATTATTCAGTCAATCAAAAGAGAGTTAAATGATGAGTATTCATTCAACGACCTTGAACAGATGGCAAGAGCAAACGCTGACTTCACCTCTGTTGTAAACGTTAATGATAAGAGATTTTTGGCTCCCAAGAGTATGATTGAAGCAATAAAGAGTTATTGCGCTGATACAGATCAGAAGGTTCCTGAGTCAATCGGTGAGGTTATGCAGTGTGCATATGTCAGCCTTGCAAAGTGCTATGATACATTTGTAAAATCATTAGAGAAAATTCTCGGCAAAAAATACGAGAGCATCAGAATTGTGGGCGGCGGATGTCAGGACGGATATCTGAACGAGCTTACTGCAAAGGAGACTGGCAAAACTGTTTATGCAGGTCCCATCGAGGCAACCGCACTCGGCAACATCGGCGCACAGCTTTTAAGTGATGGCAGCGTAGCAGACATTGAGGCTGTTCGTGCTCTTATCAGAGAGTCATTTCCTATTAAAACAATAAATTCATAAGGCATTTATACATATCATATACGAAAATCACATCAGAACAGGCATAGTATTGCTTGTTCTGATTTTTTATTTATTCCCATTGCATTGTAGGGGACGATGCCCACATCGTCCCGAAAAGACGAACAAATATACAATATAATATCTGTTGGATAATTGCGTAATAAATATATTGCAGAGAACGGTGTCCCCTCAGGTGGCATTGTATGACACTTTTTTACGTGTAAAATAAAAGTATAAAATAAATTATTTAAACCAAGAAAGGAATGGTACTATGCCAAACTTCACAACACCAATACCGCCAAAATTGAGCGGTGAAACCAAAGCGGACATAACCGCACTTAAGAGATGGGGAACTGCACTTATTGATGAATTGACCTACATATTCAACCATCTTGACAGCGGAAATGTCATAGAGGCAGCATCGGTCAAAGCCGAAAACATAGCAACTGAAAACGCCAAAATCAGCAACGCACAAATCGGTGCATTGACAGCAGACAAGCTGGTCTGCGGAACTGTTGACACAGGCAATGTAAAAGTTGCTGACAACAGCGGAACGCTATCTATCAAAGGTTCGGAAATATCAATCAGCGACAGATACCAAGAGCGTTTCTGTGCCTCATACAACAAAAACACAGGCAAGTTCACCTTTGAGTTATACAATGACTCAGGCGAGCCGACTGTCAGCATTAACAGCGATGGCAATGCTGTATTTAAAGGGCTTATGGAAAGCTCTGAAATTTTTTCTTCTACCATAATCGGAACAGATATGGACTCATACAACAACATAGACGGAGGCGTCTTTGCCAACATTGACAAGACAGGAATAAAGGTTATGCAGGACAAGAACGGCATTCGTTATCAAAAAATAGGAATGGCTGTTGCAAATGACGGAACCGCCTATATGATTTTCGGTGCGGGCAACGGCAGCGGCAAAAAAATTATTAACGGCGTAGAATACACAAACGGTTCATTTAAAATTGAGAAAAACGACAGCTATGCCAATATGGGACTTGTGGGCTACAATCCCTTCATAACCTTTTGGGAGGATAATGGACAGTTGTGGCTTACAGGCACCAAGGTTATGATAAACGGCTATGATATCTTGTCCGAAATTAACTCTATTAAAAATACATTATCGCAATTAACTGCACAGGGGGAATAATAATATGCTTACTGCTTCTTACAACGGAAAAATAAAACCTGAATTTTTTTCAAAGATAACAGAATGTTTTACCTTATACAAAGAACACAAACAAGAGTTTGACAGAAGAATTATCGACAACAACCGTTGGTTTAAATCAAGATACAACTCAAACAAAATGGAAATCGACGAGCCCACAACTCCATATTTATTCAATGTAATCGCAAACAAGCACGCCGACGCAATGGACAATTATCCGGAGCCAAACATACTTGAACGTGAAGAAAATGACCGTGAAACAGCCGAAAGCTTCACAAAAATACTTCCGCTCCAGTTAGACCTGTGCGGCTTTAAACGAACCTACAATCGCGCTTGGTGGTATAAGCTCAAAAATGGTGCATCTTGCTACGGAGTATTTTATAATCCTAAGCTGTGCGGCAACAGAGGTGACATTGACATTAAAAAAATTGATTTGTTAAACCTTTTCTGGGAACCTGGAATAACAGACATTCAAGACAGCAAATTTCTGTTTGTTACCGCCCTATGCGACAATGACTCGCTGAAAGAGAAGTATCCGCAATATGCTGACAAGTTCACCGGTGATAACGCAATAGAGGCACAAGTATATAACGACATTGACGGCGAGAGAAAGAATGACGTTTTAAAGGACAAAACTCTGATAATCGATTGCTATTACAAAAAGCAGAGAGGTAACCGTCAGACAGTTGAACTGATTAAATTCTTTGACAACATTATTTTAGACGCCTCTGAGGACAGAGGTGGTAACGGACTTTACGACCACGGCAAATATCCGTTTGTAATGGATGTCCTCTATCCTGACGAAGACAGCCCTGTTGGCTTTGGTTTTGTGGACATTATAAAAAATCCGCAGATGTACATAGACAAGCTTGATGCAATAATAAGCAAAAATGCTATGATTTCGGGCAAAACACGTTTTATGATAAAGGACAACGGAGGTCTTAACGAATACGAACTGACTGACCTTTCAAAAGACATTATTCACGTTGCAGGTTCGGTCAATGACGAAAATATAAGAGAGCTTCAGGCAAAACCTCTGCATTCATTCATTATTCAGCACAGGCAGAAAAAAATAGACGAGCTGAAAGAAGTATCGGGAAATATGGACTTTCAGCAGGGAAATGTTACAGGAGGCGTAACCGCATACTCCGCCATTGTGGCTCTGCAACAGGCAGGAGAAAAGCTGTCACGGGATATGATTTCAGAGGGATATGATGCCTTTCGCAATATAGTCTGTCTGTGCATCGAGCTGATACGGCAGTTCTACGACGAACCGCGTTCCTACCGCATTGCAGGCAATGACGGAAACAGCGAATACATACTTTTTTCCAACGAAAACATAAAGGGCAACGGCAACAGACTGCCTGCTGAATTTGACATAGTTGTTACCGCCGAAAAAAATAATCCGTACAGCAGGATTGCTCAAAACCAAACTATTACGGATTTATGGAAAATGGGTCTTTTCCGCAAAGATACAATTCAAGAATCTATACTCATTCTCGAAAGTATGCACCTTGACGGAAAAGAAAAACTTATTGAAGGCTTAAGAAAAATTGCATCAGAGCAATACACGCCCGATAACACGCAGATTGTCTGACTCAACAATGTGTATGGGTGAATACTTTGCGTTATAGGAACACAGATATGCCTCGCCGCCTCTGTACTCCAATCTCTTACAATACGCCTCACCATTTAAAACAAATATACCTGTCTGATCACCCAAAACCTGCGGCTGAAATTTGATAAAAACAATTTCGCCATCTTTGATAATCGGTTCCATACTGTCACCCGAAATTCTGATGCCGGCATCAGCTCCTTCAGGCACGTCCAGCTCAAGCTCCTCGTACTCGCTCTCGCCAAGATAATTTCCCAATCCGGCTGCTGCCGGCTGAAGATATACAGGTATTGTTCGCTTTTTGGTAATCTGTTGCATACGCATATTGCTGTACTCAAAATCAAGACAATTATACACCGCTGCCCTTCCTCTGTCGGTTAAATCAGCAAGCTTATTTAACATTCTGCCGTCTAAGACACGTCGCTTGCTATATATTCCGTCAGACATAAAATAGTCAGTTATGTTATCAATTTCATACTTCATACACAGTTGTAAAAAGACGTTAATCGGCGGCTCCGACTTCCCCGTTTCCCAAGAACTAAATGTGGATTGTCTGACACCTAACCATTCACATACATCCTTCTGGGAAAGTCCTGCTGCCTTTCTTGCGTCCTGTAATTTTCTGCATATAATCTCGTTAGCCATATAATCACCTCAATTGTATAATAACAATTTTACAGTTATTTGTCAATATAAATATCAAAATTTTTGATAATCTTCTCTTGACAAACGAAATATTTGATATATAATTATAACTATATTAAAAATTTCGTTATTATTTTAAAATTTATCATATCCGCGAAAGGAGGCTGTAACGTGACGCATCCCGAAATAATAACGATTGAAAAAATGGGTATTCCATATTCAGCAGATGAAAAGATAAAAATAGGAGAATGTCTGTACTGTGAATCAAACATATACGAGAGCTCTGATGCCATAGAGAGCACAGACGGTATGTTCTGCGATATTGACTGCTGTCACGAATACTATGAAATACGAAAAAGATAAAGGTTTTAAATAAAATTTACGAAAGGAAAATGAAAATGAAGTTTAACAATGCAAATGAAGTGAGAAAATGGCTGCGCAACATTCCCTTTTTAAAGAAGGAGATTGAACTGAAAATTAAGTTTTACAAGGAACTGCAAAACGATTTTGATTTCTCTCCTTCTTTTTCCGAGACCTCTGAATATTATAAATCTCAGATAGAAGAACTGCAAAACAAGATGAAACGGCTGATGGAGGATGTCGACAAGTTGTTCAGCATTTTGGACGATAATGAAAGAACCGTTATGACCGCACGATACATAAACTTAATTCGGTGGGACTATATTGAATTTCAAGTGTTTTACAGCAGACGTCAAGCAATCAGGGTTCACGATAAGGCTCTTTTAAAGCTGGTGGGACAAACTGTTTCTTAAAAGGAGGTACTAACGTGAGTAATGATTACAACGAGCTTTCCAAAGAGGCTCACAAAAAGATAAACGAACTGTTAAACTGCGGCAACGAACGTGTTGAGCTTGCCGCCGCCAAGGAATTATTGTCCGCATACTCAAAGGAATCGGACTCCGATAACTCGGACATTCACTTGGAGGTTACCATAAAGGTTATATAGAACGTAAATGAACGACGCTTATGCAGCTATCACCAAACGGGACGATGTGGGCATCGTCCCCTACAAATTCGGCAGGAGCAAGCCCCTGCCCTACAATTATGCAATGATGCATATGATTCAAAATATTTTTTCATTGCAGTACGATGTGGGCATCAACTTACAAATATACTATTTAAAACGGAGAACACAATGAGGACAGAAAAATTATACATAGAACTTACAAAAACCCAAAAAGAATTTATAGATGCAACGGCTGACGAAGTCCTTTTCGGAGGTGCCGCAGGCGGCGGTAAATCTTACGGGCAGTTAGTTGACGCATTGCTGTACGCCCTTAAATACCCGGAAAGCCGTCAGCTTATTCTCAGAAAAACATATCCTGAGCTTGAACACTCTTTGATATTGGTATCTCTTAAATTCTACCCTAAATCAATCTGCAAATATTCATCAACATCACGCAAGTGGCATTTTATAAACGGCTCTGTAATCGAATTCGGCTATTGTGCCACAAAGGCAGACGTTATACGATACCAAGGAGCCGAGTATGATGTTGTCAGATTTGACGAGTTAACTCATTTTTCAGAGGAGCAATACACCTACCTTATTTCCCGTATAAGAGGTGTAAATCCGTATCCCAAAATGGTCAAGTCCAGCACCAATCCCGGCGGCATAGGACACAATTGGGTTAAGCAACGTTTTATAGACGGCTATGAACCCAACAAAATACACACGGACAGCCAAACCGGTGCCAAACGTCTTTTTATCCCCTCATTTGTTCAGGACAACGTATTTTTAATGAATGCAGATGCGGACTACATAAACAGACTTATGCAGTTGCCCGAAAACGAACGCAAGGCACTGCTTTATGGTGAATGGGATATTTTTGACGGACAGGTATTCACCGAATGGAAAAACTCGTCCTTAGGTTCAAAAACAAGGCAATGGTCACACGTTATTGAGCCATTTGATATTCCAAAGGAATGGCGGCGTTACCGAGCCTTTGACTTTGGATATTCCAAGCCCTTTGCCGTATCCTGGTATGCGGTGGACCACGATGGCAGAGCATATAACTACCGCGAACTGTACGGCTGCACAGGCACACCTGATGTAGGCGTTAAATGGACCGCCCAAAAAATAGCTGATGAAATACGCACAATAGAAGAAAACGAGATATCCAATCAACCCATAATCGGTATTGCTGACCCTGCAATCTGGAACAGCACAGGCTCTATCGATGGCAGTATAGCTGATATGATGGAAAAAAGGGGCGTTTATTTTGAAAAGGGAAATCACGACAGATTAGCCGGAAAAATGCAGGTTCATTACAGACTTGCCTTTGATGATGAAGGCTTGCCTATGATTTACTTCTTTAACACTTGCAAAAACATAATACGGACTCTTCCTCAACTAAGATACGACCCTGTCCGCCCGGAAGATGTTGATACAGGTCAGGAGGACCATTTATACGATGCTTTGAAATACTTTCTGATGTCAAACCCAATCGCTGTCCGCGAAAACAAAACAGAAAGGCCTAAGGAATTTAATCCGTTAAGCACAGATAAAATTGCCGCATATCCGAGATTTATAGTATAGAAAACTCTCGACATATTTATTTTAATGGTGTATAATATAGTCAAGTGAGTGAGGTTTTTACTATGAAAATTTTAGTTATCGAAGATGATTTGAATATTGCCGAGCTTGAGAATGATTTTTTGCATATGGATGGCTATGAATGTGATATTGCCATAACCGGAAATCAAGGTCTTGAAATGGCACTTAAGAATGACTATGCCCTGATTTTACTTGATATAAATCTGCCCGGTTGCGATGGCTTTACAATCTGCAAAGAAGTCAGAAAGTCAAAGGATATTCCTATAATCTTTGTTTCCGCCAAAACAGATGACATAGACAAGATACGCGGTTTACGTTTAGGTGCGGATGACTACGTAACAAAACCATTTTCTCCGCCCGAACTGATGGCAAGAGTAAAGGCTCACATCAGCAGATATGAAAAGCTAAGTGCAAAAACACCAATAAAAAAATCTGATATCATTACAATGCGCGGACTTAAGATAGACAAGAACGCCCGACGTATTTATGTTGACGGCAAAGAGGTATCTATGCCTGTCAAAGAATTTGAGCTTCTTTTGTTCCTCGCCGAAAACCCAAACATTGTTTTCAGCAAAGAACGCCTTTTTGACAGAATATGGGGTATTGACTCAATGGGAGATGTATCTACCGTGACCGTTCATATCCAACGCATCAGAGAAAAAATAGATAAAAATCATTTAAATATCAAACATATCGAAACCGTATGGGGTGCCGGTTACAGGTTCCGTCTTTAAAGAATGCTTATAATAAAAATATAAGCATTCTTTTTTTACAAAATTATTACTCAACGTAATATTATTGTAAACCAATTTTAACATAACAAAACCCTGTTTTTCCCTATAAAATCATTACCTGTGGATAACTCTTGAAAAACCGCCTGTTTTCCTATTTTTTCCATTATTAGCCTGTGGAAAATGTGTATAAGTCTGTGAATAACTATAAAATCGTCAAATTCAAAGTGGAAAAAATTTTTTAAAATTTTAAAAATTTGTTTCTAATATTACATTTATGTTACAATTTAGTTTACATAATTCTGAAAAATTTTTCTTGACTTTTCATCATTTAATGTTCTCAGTAACAGAGTCTTGTAATTATACAATAAACCCCAAAAGCCAAGTGGCTTTCGGGGTTTACTTTAATACATTGTATTACTCAATTTAGAAATTATTTTATCATAGTTTTCTGCTATGTGCGGAAAACAGCAATTACTGCAATCCTTTATATTCTTATGTCCCGACTTAATATAGGACGGGGAACCTCCGCAATTGGAAACATTATACAACGGACAGTAGCAAAACATACAATTAATATGCTCTAAGCTATGGCAAGGATAATATTCGCAAGAGGTATTCTCAAAGTATTTATAACTCATAATTATTTAAGTGCAACAACCAATTTACGGTTTGGTTCTTCGCCAACACTGTACGTCTTAACCTTTGTGCTGTTCTGCAATGCAGAATGAATAATTCTGCGTTCGTTGGGTGACATAGGCTCAAGTGTAACCGCATTGCTTTCGCGTATAACTCTGCGTTCCAAGCTCTTTGCAAGCTTAACAAGAGTTTCCTCTCTCTTTGAACGATAGTTTTCTGTGTCAACATTGACCTTTATATATGAGTTTTTAGCCTTGTTGACATACAGACTCACCAAATACTGTACTGCATCGAGAGTATCACCCCTCTTACCTATCAAAAGACCCATTTTAGAACCCGACACATCTATGTCAATGCTGTCACCGCTGTTGACAACATCAACAACAGCATCTTCAAGACCGATTTTGTGAATAAGCTCTGTGGCAAAGAATTTAGCATCTTCCAATGACTTCTCGGTGACTTCACGATTTTTCTTAGAATTAGAAGCAGCCTCCTTTGTCTTTGTTTCAACAGACTTCTCTTCGTTTGTCTTATTCTCCGTCTTAACAGGTTTAACTTCCTTTTTAGGTTTCTTTCTTTCCTCTCCAGCATAGTCGTGTGCCTGAGGCTCTGTTTTAGGCGCATAAGGGTTATGGCCATCTTGTTTTATCTTGTCAGACAGAGCGCGTTCTTTAGCTATTTTCTTAACTTTTTCCTCTTCCTCTGCCTCTTTTGTAATCCAGGCAGAAATGAAAACCTCTCTGCCAAGCAAGAGTCCCATCAAGCCCTTTCCGACCTCACGCTCAACTTCATATGATAATTCAGATACCGAAACGCCAAATTCCTCAGCGGCAAGTTTTAACGCTTCTTCCTTACTTTTTGCGCTTTTTTCTATTTTTCTTGGCATTGATAACCTCTCCTTCTATCTGTTCATCCGTAATTCCCGGATTAATAATCTTATTTAAAACAAGCGTCTGCACTATGGCAAGAATATTACTTACTATCCAATACAAGCCGATTGCAGCAGGCAAGGTAAATGCAAACCAAGCCGACATAAGCGGCATCATAACCATCATACTCTTCATCGGGTTTGACACCTCATTGCCGTCTTTATCCACCTGTGGCTGTTGCTGAGGCTGCATTGCCTGAGAGAGCTTAGATGAAGCATATGCACTTACGCCCGACAATGCAGGTATAATCCACAATCCTGCCGTCTGTGCCGTAATACCATCTATTCTTCCGATAAACAATTTTAAGAATGCACTCAAATTAGGTGTTTGCGACAAATCAAGGCCTAAGAAATCAAAGTTGATTATAGTCAGGTTTTTGCCTGTTTCGGTAATCCAATGGTTTGCCATAATCTCCGGATTTATATGCAAAAATCTTGCAATCTGAATTTCATACATACCAAACATCTTATAGGCATTATCTGTCAATTGATTGAGTGAGTCTATACCCAGGGCAGACATAAAGCTCTGCATACGCGTAGGATCACCCTCTGCCCACTCAACAACTGCACTTACTATTCTCCAAACGTCATCTGCACCAAAGCCCATAATATATACAACAGGCTTTCTGACAACCCAATAAAGCATCATTAAGATAGGAAGCTGTATCAACATCGGCAAGCAACCGCTCATAGGATTGATCTTATACTTCTGATAAAGCTTCATTGTTTCTTGGTTCAGCTTTTCTTTATCGTTGGCATACTTCTGCTGAATTTCCATCATAAGAGGCTGAAGCTTTTGAGTTTTAAGCATAGACCTCTGCTGTTTCACGGTCAAAGGCATAAGCAACACCTTAATCAAAACGGTGAACAAAATTAAAGCAATACCATAATTTCCCGTGAAAACACTGCATATTTTAAGCACCCACCCGAGTAGCATCATTATGTAGGACAATGTATCTTCCTCCTTAGTACGAATGTTGTAGTTAATTACGGATAATCAATTCCGCCATCGTTTAACGGATTGCATCTGATTATTCTTAAAATCGCTTTTAAAACACCCTTGCAAACTCCATACTTTTCAATAGCCATAATTGCATACTGCGAACAAGTCGGATAAAATCTGCAACAGGGTCGCTTAAGCGGCGAGATATGTTTTTGATAAAACTTAATACCGTCAATCAAAATCTTTTTCATAATATCAATTCTCTTTAAGACCTAATTCTGCTACGGCAGAGTCAAAATCCTTTTTTACCTTTGCCGCATCTGCAGAAATTATTGCAGTTCTCGCAACGACACAAACATCTTTTCCTGATATAAAACCATCTTTGGCAATCCTGAACAGTTCGCGTATTCTGCGCTTGGCACGATTTCTTGATACAGCTCCGCCAATTTTCTTGCTCGCCGTTATTCCGAGCCTAATCTTACCTTTTTTGCCTGCGGCAGAGTACACAACCATTGTGGGTCTGACCGCACTCTTGCCCTTGCGGTACAACCTTTGAAAATCCGAATTTCTTTTTAAGCTGATAATTTTTGACATATTTTCACTCTTAAACATTAAATTGGAAAATATTATAATAAATTTTCCATATAGACAAAAAGACGCCCGAAGCGTCTTTTATGCGGACAGCTTCTTTCTGCCCTTAAGTCTTCTTCTTGCTAAGACTTTGCGACCATTTTTAGTGCTCATTCTCTTTCTGAAACCGTGTTCCTTTGCACGATGTCTCTTTTTAGGTTGGTATGTTCTAAGCATTCCTACCCCTCCTTCTATATAATAAGTATTAAATTATTTCATACGAAAATCTATATTATTTTATCACGTTTTTTAATAAAAGTCAAGTCTTTTTACTCAATCTCTTAAAAATTATGTTTTGTAATGATATTATAATATCATTGTATTATCATCCTTGATTGGTCTTTCTGCATTATCATCAGGTGATTTTGCATTTTCTGTTCCGTTTTCGCCCTCAAATTTGACTTTTATACTTCCCAATCCGTCAGAAAACCTTTGTATTTTATTTGCAATTCTTTCTCTCTCGCTTCCGCTTGCCGGAGTTGGCTGATAGTTATTCCTTGATGTTGTTGACGAAATCGAACAGGGTATCACTTTGTAATCATCATATGCGGCAACTTTTCCGTCCTTGAATGTAAAGGTCTGTTGATATATCATACTATCCTTGTCTCTTGGATTTTGATTGCCGCCAAAGCAAAAGTTACCCATACTATACGCTATCATTCTGCCGTTGTAGCACTCCAACCCCTGCAACACGTGGGGGTGATGCCCTATAACCAAGTCTGCGCCCAAATCTATCGCCCTGTGAGCAAGTGTTTTTTGCTCTGCCTCAGGGTAATTTTCGCCTTCAATTCCCCAATGTATTTGAACTAAAATTAGTTCTGCGCCATCATTTTTAACCTGTTCTATGGCTTTTGGCATATTTCCCTCAGCACTCTTATCCAAATCGTATAAGCCAACAAGCCCGACCTTAATTCCGTTTACATCTATTACCTTGGTATTCAAATTCTCAAACCAAACTACACCTGCGTCCTCAAGATATTGCTTAGTGTCCTCTTGGCTGACACTGCCGTAATCCTTACTGTGATTATTGGCAAGTGTTACCGCCTCCACAGAACCGCTTGTCAGTATTTCTGTATATTTAGGGTTCCCCTTAAACGCAAATGTTTTATCCTGACGCGTTCCTCTTTCGGTCAGAGTTCCCTCAAAATTCACTATTGTCAAATCATCATTTGCAAAATACGGCTGAACATTTTTTAAAAAGTAGCTGTAATCATAGTTTTGATTTTTCACCTCGTCAGGTAATGTTCCGCCGCCAAAGTTTACATCTGTTCCGAGTGTGCAATCACCTGCACAAGTAATTGTAATCTTTTTTTCTGTTTCAGTCTTATTTTTGCTTATCTTTACCGACGGCTTATCTGCACCTCCGTCGCAGGCACATATAAGCACCGCCAAGCCAAAAATAACAAAAAACAGAATACCTTTCTTTATAATAGACATAGTTTCCTCCCAACAGAGCAAAAAGTCGGGACAAGCCCGACTTTTTCACGCACCTATTTCGCTCTCCAAGTAATTCTTCCTTTTGTAAGGTCGTATGGTGATATTTCAACCGTAACTTTATCTCCGGGCAAAATTCTGATAAAATGCATTCTTAATTTACCTGAAATATGCGCTAATATCTGATGTCCGTTTTCAAGTTCGACCTTAAACATAGCATTCGGTAACGCTTCAAGAACGGTTCCTTCAACTTCCAAAACATCTTCCTTTGACATACAAAACTCCCTCCCTTAAATTAATTCTATCAAGCGTTTTATCTCACGTCTGATATTTGCATCAACCGCATATGGCGGTACTTTATTTATAATCTCTGTATATAAGCCCATAGGTCTTATATGCTTAATTTTCTTCTTCTTGTTTTTGGCAATCTTTCTTCTTTTGCCGTCACAGATGGTTACAAACCCGTCTGCCACCTCCGTCACAATAAAGTAATCGCCCTTATCGTGACCCCAAAGGGAAAGCACCAACTCTCCAACAGATACCACGAACTATACCTCCGCAATTCTTATTTCGGGAGAGTGAGCAAATATGGTTCTCCGTTTGTAACAAGCACAGAATTTTCATAATGTGCTGTCAATCCCCCGTCCTTTGTTATAACAGTCCAATCATTGTCCGCAACATATACTTGATGATCAAACTGACATACCATAGGTTCTATTGCAAGACACATACCCGGCTTTATGCGGATACCTCTTGCCGAAGTCACATAGTTAGGTATCTCAGGGTCCTCGTGCATTTCTGCACCTACACCGTGACCGCAATAATTTCTCAGAACAGAATATCCGTTTTTCTCCACATAATTTTGAATAGCCGCCGATATATCTCTTATTCTGTTATTATCACGCACATAATTCAAGCCTTCAAAAAAGCTCTGCCTTGTAACGTCGATAAGTCTTTGCGCCTCCTCAGATATCTGACCTACGCCAAAAGTCCTTGCCGCATCGCCGTTATATCCCTTGTAGCACGCACCGACATCAACGCAGATTATATCTCCTTCTTCAAGCACACGCGAGCTTGGAAAACCGTGAATTATCTCATCGTTTACACTTGCACATATGCTTGCGGGAAAACCGCCGTAGCCTTTGAAACTGGGCGTGCATCCTTGCGATCTGATGTACTTCTCTGCAATTTTGTCAAGTTCAGCAGTTGTAACTCCCGGTTTGACAGCTTCCTCCACTGCACACAATGCACCATAGGTTACAAGCCCTGCCGTCTTCATCTTTTCGATTTCTGATTTTGATTTAATTGTTACCATATTATCACAGCCTCAATCAGTTATGTAGTTCGGGCAGTGTCTGCCCGAAAAATACTTATTATTCACCAAGAGCCTTCAGCACTTCTGCTGTTGTGTCAGCAATTTCATTCTGACCCTTAGCAGTACGCAACATACCCTTGCTTGCATAATATTCAATAAGGGGTTCCGTCTGAGTGTGATAAACATTTAACCTGCTCTTAACTGTTTCGGGCTTATCATCCTCTCTGCAAGTCAATTTCCCTCCGCAGTTATCACATATTCCGTCAACTTTTGGCTTTCTGTGCTCATTATGGAAAGTTGTTCCGCACTTTGAACACTCTAATCTGCCTGACAATCTATCTATAA
Organism: uncultured Ruminococcus sp.; assembly: GCA_902777435.1. Lineage (GTDB taxonomy): Bacteria > Bacillota > Clostridia > Monoglobales > Monoglobaceae > UMGS1820. Next base: position 28,813 of record CACYTW010000001.1, read on the forward strand.
TTACATCGTCAGGTACATCTATATTTAAAACATAATCAATTTTTATATCAGACTCATCAAGTTTTTCTGCCTGGGCAAGTGTCCTTGGAAAGCCGTCAAGTATAAATCCGTTTTTACAGTCATCTTCTGCAAGTCGAGCATCCATAACCTTTATCATTATATCATCCGGAATGAGTTTGCCATCGTCAATATACGTTTTAGCTATTTTACCTAATTCTGTTCCGTCTTTAATATTCTTTCTGAGTATTGCACCTGTTGAGATTGAAGGAATACCGAAATGTTCGCACAACTTTTCTGCCTGAGTTCCTTTGCCTGCCCCCGGTGCTGCTAATAATATAAGCTTCATAATGAAATTACTCCTCCTTAACCTAATTTCCATATAAACGGATAGAGCAGAACCTTCACCTGACTAAAAAGGTGGCGTTTCTACTCTCTTTTTAAATTTTACAGTTATTTTGCAGGGATAATCCCTACAAAATAACTGTTTTATTTAATTTACTCCAAAAAACCTTTGTAATGACGCATAAGCATCTGTGATTCAATTCCCTTAACCGTCTCAAGTGCAACACCTACTACAATCAAGAGAGATGTACCACCGATTGAGAAGTTGGAAATGTGTAATCCAAGGTTCATAAATATCGGAATAACTGCGATAACACCTAAGAAGAATGCTCCCGCAAGAGTAACCTTAGAAAGTGTATTTGCAATGTAATCCGATGTTGGCCTGCCCGGTCTGATACCTGGGATAAAACCGCCGTTCTTCTTCATATTATTTGACATTTCAATCGGATTAAACTGAATTGCCGTATAGAAATATGTGAAGAATATAATAAGCAAGAAATAAAGTACAGCATATACCCAGGACTGACCTGAGAATACCCACAAAAATCCGCCCCAGAAACCGCCGCTGCTTGCACTCTTACCGAAGAAGCTTGCAATAGTACCGGGGAATGCCATAATTGACATAGCAAAAATGATAGGAATAACGCCGGCACCTGCAACCTTAATCGGTATGTGTGTGCTCTGACCGCCATACATTTTTCTGCCTACTACACGTTTTGCATACTGAACAGGCAAACGACGCTCTGCTTCGTTCATCATTACAACAAACGCAACAACTAAAATCATAAATACGACAATGGCTGCCACCATAATCCAATTAAGCGTACCGCCTTCTACATATGCATAAAGTGATGTGAACATACTTGGAAGTCTTGAAACAATACCCGCAAAAATAATGAGGGAAATTCCGTTACCAACACCCTTTTCAGTAATCTGTTCACCAAGCCACATAAGAAACGCAGTTCCTGCTGTGAATGTAGAGATAATAACAACAGCTGAACCAAAACCCGGGGTTGTAACTGCGTTATAGCTCTTAAGCAAGAAATAAAGTCCAATTGCCTGAATGAGAGCCAAAACAACTGTTCCGTATCTCATTATCTGAGCAATCTTTTTTCTACCGTCTTCACCTTCGCGCTGCATTCTTTCAAGTGCAGGAATAGCCACACATAAAAGCTGCATAATAATCGAAGAGTTAATGTACGGTGTAATACCCATAGCGAAGATTGTTGCATTCTGGAACGCACCACCTGATACTATGTCTATAAAACCGAACATTGAATTTTCACCGCTGAAAAGCTGACTCATCTGTGATGGATCAAGGAGCGGAACAGGTATACAAGAGCCCAATCTGAAAATTACCAACATTACCAATGTATAGATAAGCTTTTTTCTCAGATCAACAATCTTCCACGCATTTCTAATTGTTTCGAACATCTTATACCACCTCAGCCTTTCCGCCGGCAGCCTCTATTTTCTCTGCCGCAGTTTTACTAAATCTTTTAGCCTTTACAGTCAGCTTCTTATTGAGCTCACCTCTGCCGAGAATAACTATTCCGTCACAAATCTTTGAGATGATACCTGCCTCTTTTAATGCCTCAGCGGTAACCTCAGTACCATTTTCAAAATTATTGAGCATCTCAACATTGATTGAAACATATTTCTTAGCGAAAATGTTATTAAAACCACGCTTCGGCAATCTTCTGTAAATAGGCATCTGACCGCCTTCAAAACCGGGACGTACACCGCCGCCGCTTCTGGCATTCTGACCCTTGTGACCTCTGCCTGCTGTCTTACCATTGCCGCTGCCGTGACCTCTGCCTACTCTGAAAGCCTTTTTCTTAGAGCCTTCGCTCGGAGATAATTCGTGAAGTTTCATTGAGTACACCTCCTCCTTTTTTATCGAAATCAAAGTTTTACGGGCATTGCCCGAACATTCCATAAATTAATTACTCGGATACTTCAACCAGGTGTTTTACCTTGAATATCATTCCTCTTATTTGAGGATTATCAGGATGTTCTACACTCTGTCTGATTTTTTTAAGGCCAAGTGCTTCTACTGTTGCAATCTGGTCTTTCTTGCATCCGATTGTGCTCTTTTTAAGAGTAATTTTAATCGTATTAGCCAAGGATAAACCCTCCTGTCCTTATATTTTAATTAACCGAGGATTTCCTCCGGTTTCTTACCACGAAGCTGAGAAACCTCTTCAACACTCTTAAGTGATGCAAGTCCCTCAATCGTAGCTGCAACAACATTCTTAGGATTGTTACTGCGTAAACATTTAGTTCTTATATCTCTGATACCTGCAAGTTCAAGTACCGCACGTGCGGGACCGCCCGCTATAACACCGGTACCTTCTGCAGCCGGCTTTAAGAGAACTCTTCCTGCACCGGATTCACCGATGATTTCGTGAGGAATTGTACTCTTATACATAGGAACGGTAATCATATTCTTCTTTGCGTCATCTATACCCTTACGGATAGCATCCGGAATTTCAGCAGCCTTGCCCATTCCGCATCCAACGTGACCTTTACCGTCGCCTACAACCATCAAAGCACTGAAACGGAAAGTACGTCCGCCCTTTACAACCTTTGCAACACGGTTAAGATGTACCATCTTTTCCTGCAAATCAAGGGTATCTGCTTCAATGCGTTCCTGCTTCTTTGTGATTTCGCCTTTCTCTGCCATTAATCTTTCACCTCTTTCAAACAAATTAGAATTTCAGTCCGCCCTCGCGAGCTCCCTCAGCGAGTTCTGCAACTCTGCCGTGGTATACATATCCGCCTCTGTCAAATACAACTTCAGAAATTCCGGCAGCTAATGCTTTCTTTGCAACAAGTGCACCGACAGCCTTTGCTGCGTCCTTGTTTCCGCCGTAATTTGCCTTTAATTCTGCGTCAAGAGACGATGCAGAAACCAAAGTCTTACCTGCTGTATCATCAATGATTTGAGCGTATATGTTTTTAAGACTTCTGTATACACACAATCTCGGTACTTCAGCTGTTCCTGAAACCTTTTTACGAACTCTTGCGTGTCTTGCGAGTCTTGATACATTACTGTTTACCTTCTTAATCATTAAGTTACACCTCCTGACGGTCTATTACTTCTTAGAACCTGCCTTACCTTCCTTACGTCTGATATGTTCATCAACGTATTTAATACCTTTACCCTTGTAAGGCTCAGGCGGTCTCTTCTCGCGAACGTTTGCCGCAAACTGACCAACCTTTTGTTTATCCGGACCTGAAATGATTATCTGGTTCGGCTGAGGAACATCAATTGTAATTCCATCGATTTCTTCCATCTCTACCTGATGTGAATAACCAAGGTTCATTACAAGCTTCTTTCCCTGTTTTGCAGCTCTGTAACCAACACCGTTGATTTCAAGCTCCTTTTTAAATAGTTCATTTGTGCCGACAATCATATTGTTGAGTAATGTTCTTGTCAAACCGTGAAGAGCTCTGTGCTCTTTCTTGTCTGAAGGACGCTTTACTTCAATTATATTGCCGTTCTGTTCTATAATCATATCCTGTGAGAACTGTCTTGAAAGCTCTCCCTTAGGACCCTTTACGGTAACTTCATTGTTTGTACCGATTGTAACTGTAACGCCTGCAGGCACTTCAATCGGTGAATTTCCTATACGTGACAATGAATTCTCCTCCTTTCCTTGTAAGTCAAAATCTTACCAAACAAATGCCAATACTTCTCCGCCTACATTCTGACGGCGAGCTTCTTTATCAGTCATAACGCCCTTTGAAGTAGAGATAATTGCTATACCGAGTCCCTTGAGTACCTTAGGGAGCTCATCTTTAGATGCGTAAGCACGAAGACCTGGCTTTGAAACTCTCTTTAATCCTGTCAATACCTTCTGCTTGTTCTCAGCATACTTAAGTGTTATACGAATGATACCCTGAATGTCGTCCTCTATGATTTCAACATTCTTTACGTATCCTTCTTTAAGCAAAATATCGGCTATTGCCTTTTTCATATTTGATGCGGGAATGTCAACAGTTTCGTGTCTTGCATCATTTGCATTTCTGATTCTTGTCAGCATATCCGCGATCGGATCTGTTATATGCATTGTTTAACCTCCTTTTTATCGGAATAGAAGTCGGTTTGACTGTCCGTAACAATCTATTGTTAGTCACCTGACTTCTTCTTGATTTAATTTCAGATTACCAAGACGCTTTCTTTACGCCGGGAATCTGTCCTTTGTAAGCGAGCTCACGGAAGCAGATTCTGCAGATACCGAACTTACGAAGGTAAGCGTGAGGTCTGCCGCAGATTTTACATCTGTTGTATTCACGTGTTGAATACTTCTGCTTTCTTTGCTGCTTTACAATCATAGATTTCTTAGCCATAAGCTTTAATCCTCCTTATCGACATTATCTTGTAAACGGTGCACCCATCAATGTAAGCAATTCTCTTGCTTCTTCGTCTGTTTCTGCAGTAGTAACAAAGATGATGTCCATTCCGCGGATTTTGTCAATCTTATCATAATCAATTTCAGGGAAGATAAGCTGTTCTTTGATACCGAGTGCATAGTTACCTCTGCCATCAAAAGAATTAGGATTAATTCCTCTGAAGTCACGTACACGCGGAAGTGCCGCATTGAAGAGTCTGTCTACGAACTCATACATCTTTGAACCTCTGAGTGTAACCTTACATCCGATGTTCATACCTTCTCTGATTTTAAATGTTGCGACAGACTTACGAGCCTTTGTGATAACGGGCTTCTGACCTGTTATTAAGCCTAAATCGTTTGCCGCACTCTCAACAGCCTTTGAATTTTCCTTTGCATCACCCACGCCCATATTGACAACAACCTTGTCGAGCTTAGGAATTTGCATTGTGCTCTTGTAATTATACTTTGACATCAAAGCGTCTTTGATTTCTTTTGTATACTTTTCTTCGAGTCTCATTTAGAGTGAAACCTCCTTCCTCATCAAATTCTATTAAAATGTTTCGCCGCACTTTTTGCAGTAACGAACGTGTGTACCATCTTCCAATACCTTACGTCCTACTCTTGCTGCAGCATTGCATTTAGCGCAAACATTCATAACCTTACTTGCATATATTGGTGTTTCCTGCTTGATGATACCGCCGGCTTCTCCCATTCTTCTGGGCTTCTTGTGCTTGGTAGCCATCGAAACACCTTCAACGATAACAGTACGTTTTTCAGGGTTTACAGATAATACCTTACCTTTTTTACCCTTGTCCTTACCGGACAAAACTACTACGTTATCACCTGTTCTAACGTGCATTTTGGTAGCCATCTTTCTTCCTCCTATCTTTTTAGGATTAAAATGTTCCGAGCTTTACACTCTGCCAAAGTTTAAATCTTAGCAGAATGTAAAATCTCTTCTGCAAAATTTATCGCATTCAATTTGGTAAATTTTAAAGTACTTCAGGTGCGAGAGACAAAATCTTCATATAGTCCTTATCTCTGAGTTCTCTTGCAACCGGGCCAAAGATACGAGTTCCTCTCGGAGTCTTGTCGTCTCTGATTAATACGGCTGCGTTCTCATCAAATCTGATTTTAGAACCGTCTGCTCTCTTTACACCATTTACGCTGCGGACAATAACTGCCTTTACAACGTCACCTTTTTTAACAGCACCGCCGGGTGTTGCTTTTTTTACAGAAGCAACTATTACATCGCCGATGTTTCCGTAGCGTCTGAATGAGCCGCCCAGAACACGTATGCAAAGAATTTCCTTTGCACCGCTGTTGTCAGCAACCTTTAAAATAGTCTGCTGTTGTATCATAACGGATTTCCTCCTATTCTTATTTCGTTATAGCGAATATTCGCAAAAATAGCTTATTTAGCTTTCTCAACGATTTCAACAACACGCCATCTCTTATCCTTTGATAAAGGTCTTGTTTCCATAACTCTGACTTTATCACCGATACCGCAGATGTTTTCTTCGTCGTGTGCCTTAAGCTTGTAGGTGCGCTTAATAACCTTATCATAAAGCTTGTGCTTTACATTTTCCTTAATGGCAACTACTATTGTTTTATCCATCTTATCGCTGGTAACAATACCAACACGTGTTTTACGATAATTACGTTCACTCATTATTTACTGCACCTCCTACGCATTTACGCTTGTGTTAATACCAAGCTCTTTTTCCTTGAGGACGGTTTTTACTCTTGCAATATCCTTCTTAACGCTAGCAATTCTGACCGGATTGTCGAGCTGGTTGGTAGCGTTCTGGAAACGAAGGTTAAAAAGCTCTTCCTTTAAGTCCTTGATTTTTTCTTCAAGCTCCTGCGTTGAAAGGTCTCTGATATCCTGTATTTTCATTAACTATCACCTTCCGTTTCTTGGTCAGCCTTCTTTACAAACTTACATTTAACCGGCAGCTTGTGCATTGCAAGACGAAGAGCCTCACGAGCAACTTCTTCTGATACACCGCCGATTTCGAACATAACTCTGCCCGGCTTTACTACTGCAACCCAGTATTCAGGTGAGCCTTTACCACTACCCATTCGAGTTTCTGCAGGCTTTGCTGTAACCGGCTTGTCAGGGAATATCTTTATCCATACCTGGCCGCCTCTCTTTGTATAACGTGTCATAGCAACACGGGCTGCCTCTATCTGATTACTTGTTATCCAAGCAGGTGTGAGAGCCTGAAGTCCGAACTCACCGTATACAACCTTGTTGCCTCTGTGAGCTGCGCCCTTCATTCTGCCACGCTGCTGCTTTCTGTGCTTTACTCTTTTTGGAGATAACATTATTTGTTTCCTCCTTCCGTGCGTTTGTTAGATTTCTTTGCAGGCTTCTTCTCTTCAACAACATTTCTGCCCTCTGCAAGAATTTCGCCCTTATAAATCCAAACCTTAACACCGAGCTTACCATATGTGGTATCTGCTTCTGCAAAACCATAGTCTATATCAGCTCTGAGTGTCTGAAGCGGAATAGTACCCTCGTGATACTGTTCTGTTCTTGCGATTTCTGCACCGCCGACACGACCTGCAACATATGTCTTGATACCCTTTGCACCAAGCTTCATTGTGCGGCCCATACACTGCTTCATTGCCTTTCTGAAAGAAATACGGCGTTCAAGCTGTGATGCGATGTTTTCTGCAACCAACTGTGCGCTCATATCGGGAACTTTAACTTCGATTACATTCAAGATAATTGTCTTGCCTGTCATCTGCTCAAGCTCCTTCTTGAGCTTCTCTATCTCGCTGCCGCCCTTACCGATTATGATACCGGGCTTGCCTGCGTGGATAGAAACGCGGACTTTATTTGCGAATTTTTCAATTTCGATTTTGTCAACTCCGGCCTGGAATAACTTTTTCTTTAAGAACACTCTGAGGTTATAGTCCTCAACGAGGCTGTCGCCGAAGCTCTTTTTGTCAGCATACCAACGTGAATCCCAGTCCTTAATTATTCCGACTCTGAGACCGTGCGGATTAACTTTCTGACCCATATTCTTACCTCCTATCTTATTCCTTCTCCTGAAGTTTCAATGTTATATGACTTGTTTTCTTATTAATTCTGAATGCTCTACCCTGTGCTCTTGCCTGTATTCTCTTAAGCGTTGGGCCCTGGTCCGCATATACTTCTGAAACGTACAGATTTTCAACATTCATATGGAAGTTGTTTTCTGCGTTTGCCATAGCGGATTTGAGCAGCTTTTCTACAACAGGGCTTGCAGCCTTAGGTGTATTTCTTAATATTCCGATTGCTTCGCCTACCGGCTTGTTTCTGATAAGGTCGATTACTATACGAACCTTACGCGGTGCAATGCGGACATTAGTAACTTTTGCTACTGCTTCCATCTCTGTGCAGCTCCTTTCATCAAAATAAAAGATATCTGTAACTATTTACAAATTATTTAGTAGTCTTTGAACCGGAATGTCCCTTAAACGTACGTGTCGGAGCAAACTCACCAAGCTTATGTCCAACCATATCTTCTGTTACATATACCGGAACATGCTTTCTTCCATCATATACCGCAATGGTATGTCCAACCATTTCGGGGAATATCGTGGAAGCTCTTGACCAAGTCTTTAAAACGACTTTTTCGTTCTTCTCGTTCATAGCAACTATTCTTGCCATAAGCTTGCTATCGACGAAAGGACCTTTTTTAACACTTCTTCCCATTGATAAATCCCTCCTTATTTAGCGTTACGTCTCTTAACAATAAACTTGTCGGACTTTTTCTTCTTGTTTCTTGTCTTGTAACCGAGAGCCGGCTTACCCCAAGGAGTAACAGGACTCGGCATACCGATTGGTGACTTACCTTCACCACCACCGTGCGGATGGTCGTTCGGGTTCATTACAACACCGCGGACGGTAGGTCTGAAGCCCATATGACGCTTTCTTCCTGCCTTACCGATGTTGATGTTTTCGTAATCAATGTTACCAACCTGGCCGATTGTTGCACGGCAGTTTAATCTTACCATACGTACTTCACCGGATGGAAGTCTTACCTGTGCATAACCATTTTCTTTAGCCATAAGCTGTGCTGTGTTACCTGCACTGCGGACAAGCTGACCGCCCTTACCGGGATTTAACTCTATATTGTAAATAAGAGTACCAACAGGGATATCTTTAATCTCCATTGCGTTACCGGGCTTAATGTCTACACCTTCACCCGATACAACTACGTCACCCTTTTTGAGTCCGAGAGGAGCGATAATGTATGTCTTTTCGCCGTCCTCGTACTGAAGCAATGCAATGTTTGCACTTCTGTTAGGATCGTACTCGATTGAAAGAACTTCTGCGTTCATTCCATCCTTATAGCGCTTGAAATCAATAACTCTGTATTTTCTCTTAGCACCGCCGCCACGATGTCTTACTGTTATTCTACCGTTGGCATTACGTCCTGCTTTGCTTTTAAGCGGACGAAGCAGAGATTTTTCAGGTGCAACCTTGTCAATCTCTTCAAATGTCGAAACAGTCATCTGACGCAGCGAAGGTGTAGTAGGATTATATTTCTTAATTCCCATTTTTAATTCTCCTTATCTGCAAATTTTAAGGCGTTATATTAGCCTTCAAACAATTCGATTGTCTTGCTGCCTTCCTTAAGTTTTACGACAGCCTTTTTCCAATCGGCTCTCTTGCCTGTGAAAACGCCCTGTCTTTTGGGCTTGCCGTCATAATTCATTGTTGTAACCTTTTCAACTTCTACCTTGAAAATCTCTTCAACAGCCTTTTTAATTTCGATCTTGTTTGCATTTTTAGCAACCTCAAAGGTGTACTTTCTGTCTGCAACCTGATCCATACTCTGTTCAGTGATTATAGGTCTTTTAATAATATCGTAAGATAACATTATGCGTACACCTCCTCAAGCTTTGTTACAGCATCCTTTAAGATGATGCACTTTGTGTGATTGAGAACCTCATAAGTGTTGATTGCACCAACATATGTTGTGTCAACACCCTTGATGTTTCTCGCTGATGCAACAATGTTCTTATCGTTTTCAGGAAGAACGATGAGAGCCTTCTCTGAAACACCGAGATTTTTAAGAAGGTTTGCAACCTGCTTTGTCTTAATCTCAGGAGCCTCGAATGATTCGAGAACAATAACTTCATTATCCTGAACTTTAGAAGTAAGAGCAGACTTTAAAGCAAGTCTTCTTACCTTCTTATTAAGGGTATATCTGTAATCTCTAGGCTTAGGACCGAGAGCAACTCCGCCGCCAACCCACTGAGGAGCACGAATACTTCCCTGTCTTGCGCGGCCTGTACCCTTCTGTCTCCAAGGCTTTATACCACCGCCCCTAACTTCTGTACGGGTTTTGGTGCTCTGTGTGCCTTGTCTCTGATTTGCTAAGTAGTTTACAACTACCTCGTGCATAACGTCAACTCTTACGTCAACGCCAAACACATTTTCATTTAAATCCATATTGCCGACTACTTTACCGTCAGCATTATAAATATCAACTGTAGGCATTATCTGTTTTCCTCCTCTCTCTGCGGCTTAGGCGTTTGCCTTTACTGCGTTTTTAACAACGAGCAATCCGCCCTTAGGTCCGGGAACCGAACCCTTAACCAACAGAAGATTGCGTTCTGTATCTACTTTTACGAGGTCAAGGTTCTGGATAGTAACGGTATCCACACCCATATGACCCGGAAGCTTCTTACCCTTGAACACTCTTGACGGGCTTGAACAAGCACCGAGTGAACCCGGGCCTCTGTGATAGTGACTGCCGTGAGTCATAGGACCTCTGTGAGTTCCCCATCTCTTGATTGTGCCGGCATAGCCGTGACCTTTACTTGTTCCGGTAACGTCTAAAACGTCGCCGTCTGCAAACTGATCAACACCGAGTACGTCACCAACATTGAGCTCCGCTGCGTTATCAAGTTTAAATTCCTTCAAATAGCGTTTAACGGGAACGTTTGCTTTAGCAAAGTGACCCTTTTCAGGCTTGTTTGCTTTCTTTTCCTTCTTGTCCACAAAACCTACCTGAACTGCAACGTAACCGTCAACTTCTTCAGTCTTTTTCTGAACAACAGGACAAGGACCTGCTTCTATAACCGTAACCGGTACAAGATTGCCGTCCTCCGTAAACACTTGGGTCATTCCTATTTTTTTACCCAAAATTGCTTTTTTCATTTTTATCCTCCTATTTTACACAAGCATTGGTTTCTCTGAAACATACCTGCGGGTTATTGGTTGACTTTCGCCAACGTGACCAAATTTATTTTTTCTTCTTCTATCACTCAAACGCCGTATAAGCGTCGGAGCTTATTTTCAGGCTTAACTATATCTTTAATTCGATATCTACGCCTGCAGGCAAATCGAGGTGCTTAAGTGCATCGATTGTCTTGTTTGTAGGACCGAGAACGTCGATAAGTCTCTTGTGAGTTCTGAGCTCGAACTGTTCACGGCTGTCCTTATACTTATGAACCGCTCTCAAAATAGTAACAACTTCTTTTTTAGTAGGAAGCGGAATAGGTCCCGAAACCTTTGAACCTGTCCTCTTTGCGGTTTCAACAATCTTTGCGGCACTCTGGTCGATAAGATTGTGGTCATAAGCCTTTAATCTGATTCTGATTTTCTCTGCTGCCATTGGTTTACCCTCCTTAAAAATAAGTTTACGCTGTGCCGGGCGTTTCGCACAGACTACATAATAAAACCCGATTCCGACAAACCTCTCCTCTGAGGTAACGGCTCGGGGCATACAGACACAAACATCCTCTTGATAAACAGCATCAGCATACTGCTGCTTAATAATGTCTTCAATTTTATACGGTTTTTCACCGCACAATCTTTCCCCGATAACACTGCTTTACAGTATGTACCGGGCTTTCATTGTCTGTTATAGTGACTCGCCGCCCGCTTTTCTTAAACCGGACAATCTCCTCCGAAATTCCCAAAATACGTATGTTTCCACACGCTTTTGCCACCTTCGGATTCATCGTATGTCTTTGTCACGCCTAACTATAATATCACGTTTTACGTTCAGTGTCAAGGGTTTATGCCCTTTTTTTAATATTTTTTTCATTTTTGTAAATTTTGTTTATTTCTTAGAATTTTACTCTCATTTAATATACAAACTGCACAATTACAGCAAAAAGACTCCTCATAATCGGAGCCTTTTACATTCAATTTATTTTTCCTCACGCCCACTCCCCCCATTTTTATTCGTCATTATCTGCCGTTTCTTTTAACTGTTGATAGGCTTCTTCGAGGGTGGACATTCTGATCTCATTCCCTTTAACAAGAATAATCATCGGAGTACCGATATAAGCTATTTCGCCATCGTTCTCAACAGGCTCATAAACATCATAGCCACGCCACGGCTCAAGCGGATTAACTGTTTCGTACCCTTGCTTTTTAGCAAAGGCTTCTACTGTTTTTAAATCCATTAGCTACCTTCCCCTTCTATTTCTGTCTTTTTATGCCAAATCTGATTAATGCCTCATCAAGCTGGTCATCATTTACAACCTTGCTCATTTTAATTCTTGTATACAATTCGTGTTGCGTTGTATAGTCAAGAACACCATAGGGATACAAGCCCGTCTGTGCCTGAAATTTATAAACGGCATTGCTCAGCTCGTTGTCATACACATCATTTATCTCACCCTTGTAACTGCCCCATACAGTCAAAAGTTCTTTGGTCATCTTTATTTCATCACCGCTGTCACCCTGGCTGTATACCTTTGTATATCCGTACTCTTGATACGGCGACATATCAAATGGCTCCTCGGTATTTTCAATGTGTATATCAGGCTGAATACCCACACCATTTATATTATTTCTTTTTGGTGTTAAATAATATCCCACTGTATACTTCATACTATCACCGTAGGGAAGCTCTATTATAGTCTGAATTGTACCCTTGCCGTAGGACTTACTTCCTATTTTATATGCACAATCATTTTCCGACAACGCCGCCGTCAGCACCTCTGATGCACTTGCTGAATTTTCATTTATCAAAACAATTGTATTATACTTTTGTATATCATCTTCTTCAGCATAATACTCTCTGTTCAGCATTGTTATTTTGTGGTCCTCAACCGTTATCAAGCTGCCCTTAGGCACAACGTAATCCGCCATCTTTATGGCTTGTTCAAACAAGCCGCCGCCATTGTCACGAAGGTCTATTATAATGTTATCTATCCCCTGTGCCGTCGCATTGTCAAGCTCCTTTTTAAAGCATTCCGCCGTATTTGAAATAAACCCGTAAACGCGGATATACATTGCCTTATTATCGCCATCTTCAAAAACGCGGCCCTCCACAGATGTTCCCACAATCTCTTCACGCGTCATATCCAAATAGATAATTTTATCTTCGCCTTCGCGTTTTATACCTGCCTTAAAAGATGAACCCATCTCGCCTCTGATGTAGCTTGCCGCCGTATCGGAGTTCATTCCCACAAGAGAAATATCATCAACGCTTACTATTATATCTCCAACCTTGATGCCTGCCTTTTCTGCCGGCATATCGGGAATAACACTCACTACCTCCACTCCGTCTTTGCCCATCTGGAAAGTGATACCTATGCCCACTATTGTACCTGTCACTGATTCCTGGAGTAATTTTGTATCTGAAGGATTATAATATTCAGAATGTTCGTCTATTGAATTTAAAATACCCGTCATTACACTTTCATATATTTCGGGATACTCCTTTAAGGCTTTCATCAAGCCCTCGCGGTATAAAGATGATTGAGAAACCTCATCATATCTTGAATATATACTCAAATGCTCCACAACCCCTTTAACTAAATCAGCCGTTATCTCGGGATCCTGTTCTGTTGTTTCTTCGCCGTATACACACACAGCAGGAATTGTAAGCAAAACCGACAATGCTGTAAACAGTATTCCTATTCTCTTCATAACATTCTTAAATTCTTTCATTATATAATCACCTTTCTGTTCAAACTATTGTGATACACCTAAGTCCATCACTTTATTTAAACTGAAAATACATAACCCTCATAGTGCCGTCCTCTTGTCTTGCGACAATGATTTGGGCAACATCATCTGCATTATTATTTAACCAATCATATTCCGCCTTTGTTCCGTCCTTCATATACATAGCCTCTGCAGAAATACCTATCTCGGTATATTCAATCGCCTTTGCTATCTCATTTCCGACTTCGGACTCCATAACAGGCGAAACATTTTTCATAACAATCTTTCCGCTTTCGTGGTCACAATAATACAGATTTCCCTTTAAAACACATATGTCAGTAATTCTGCTTGTTGTATTTTCCCCATAAGCAGATATCGCTGAGCAAATCAATATACAAAAACATAAAATTACTGTTCCGATTTTCTTTGACTTCAACAAAATTAACACTCCAAACAAATTTTTACATTTTTTCAGGGGCGGATATTTTTAGCATACCGAGTATTCCTGCCATAACAATGCGAACGCTGTCTACCAATTTAAGACGAGCCGCCATAAGTTCTTCGTCCTCACCTTTTACGTGACAAGAATTGTAGAACGAATGGAAATCTGTCGCCAAGTCCATAATATAACGTGTAATCTTTGCAGGCTCTAACGTCTCTGCCGCATTCTTTATCTCCTCAGGCAAATCAGCAAGCTTCTTCAACAAGGTCAACTCTGTTTCCTCTGTTAAAAGAGATGGGTTTATCTCCGAATACTTTTTAACTTCAACTCCGTCTTCCTTTAACAATCTGATAATACTGCAAATCCTTGCGTATGCATACTGAACATAGAAAACAGGGTTCTCGTTGCTTTGCTCTGCCGCAAGAGTCAAGTCAAAATCAAGGTGACTGCCTGCACTTCTCATATTAAAGAAAAATCTTGCCGCGTCCACACTTATATCCTCAAGCAAGTCAGACAGAGTAATTGCCTTACCCGTTCTCTTTGACATTCTCACAACCTCTCCGTCCTGCATAAGACGAACAAGCTGCATAAGAACAATATCGAGTCTGTCAGAGTTTATATTCACCGCTTCGAGAGCCTTCTTCATTCTTGCAACGTGTCCGTGGTGGTCAGCACCCCATACGTTTATTGCCCAATCATACTTTCTTGTTTCCAGCTTATTCATATGATATGCAATATCTGCCGCAAAATATGTTGGTATGCCATTCTTACGGACAAGAACCTCATTCTTCTCAAGTCCCATCTTTTCGCAGTTGAGCCATACCGCTCCGTCTTCTTCATAGGTATATCCGTTATCGGTAAGTTTCTGTATCGCCGCCGTTACCTCTCCATCCTTATGGAGCTTGCTCTCTCTGAACCATACATCATATACAATTCTGTATTTCTCTAAATCCTCACGCAGTGCGGTAACATTTTTTTCAAGGGCATAGTCCACAAGAGCCGCCTTGCGGTCTTCTTCGTCACATTCCAAATACTTGTCACCATTGATAGCAATAAAGGCTTTTGCGTGCTCTGTTATATCGTCGCCGTGATAGCCATCTTCGGGGAATTCAATTGCTTCTTCGCCCTTTAACTGCTGAATATATCTTGCGTTCAATGAGTTTCCGAACTTTTCTATTTGATTGCCTGCATCATTTACATAAAATTCACGTGTTACGTCATAGCCCGCATATTCAAGCACAGATGCAAGACAGTCACCCAAGGCACCGCCTCTTGCATTACCCATATGCATAGGTCCTGTGGGATTGGCGCTGACAAACTCAACCATAACCTTTTTGCCCTTACCCAAATCTATCTTGCCGTAGTCCTTGCCTTGCTCTTCAATTTGCTGTATAGTTTTATAAAGCCAATTAGGTGTAAGATAGAAGTTTATGAAGCCTGCTCCTGCAACTTCAACCTTGCATATATCCTCGTCTGTTTGAATATGAGCCACAATCGCATCTGCAATTTTTCTCGGTGCCAAGCGCAGTTCCTTAGCAAGCAGCATTGCAATATTACAAGCAAAATCGCCGTGGAGCTTGTCCTTTGGGACCTCCAGCTTAATCATATCTGAAATTTTAGCCTCTGTTGAATTTAGCTCTCCGCCTGCAACCGCCTCGTCAAATGCATCTGTAATCTTTGATGCTATTTTATCCTTCATATTTTCAAACAAACTCATATGTAATCTTCCTTTCATCTGTTTTATACAGTTCTGTTTATTTTATGTATTTTAGGTTTTTCCTCTGATACGCTGTCAATGGGGTTTATTGATATGTTCAGCGAATTTTTGCAAAAGTTCTCATTGTCGGCATCTATTGTATAATCAACCTTAAGCCACCCTGTTTTATCGCCAAAATCAAAATCTACATTAAATGTTTTGATTGATGCACCTATCTCACCGTATGGCGTCGGATACAAGCACAAATTCTGCTTGCCTTCAACATAGCAAAGCTTCATATTAAACTTGCCTCGCCTTGTGACAATAACATTGCCCTCCCATATCTTAAGAGTGGTAACCGTATCGGGAAAACCCGTCATATCGCTTTCTTCATACTTGATATAATACTTATTATTTATAATTCCGAATTTACCGCCTGTTTCAAGTTCTATCGGTTCATCAGGGTTTGGGCTGTCAATATCCTGATAGGTCTTTATCTTTATCATTACATTATTGTCCATAATCCCAATCCTTTTCTAATACTTTTCAATATCAATTTTATGCACACTGCCCTCAATGTGTTTATCAAGGAAGGCACTTCCAAGCTCCTCAAAGCCAACAACCGTATCACTTACATAATATTTCGCCGTGCCTGTATTTTTTAAGCCGCACAAGCTTCCGCTCTTTTGCAGATGTTCCTTTGCCTCTACTGCCGCAGCCGCCCCCGAGTCGATAAGCCTTACATCATCGCCCATAAACTTTTGTATTTCTTTTCTGAGCAGAGGATAATGGGTACAACCCATTATCAATGTGTCAACACCCTTTTCTTTAACAGGTGCCAAATACTCCTCAACTATTATTCGGGCAACCTCGCCTTCTGTATAACCATTTTCCACAAGCGGCACAAACATCGGACAGGCTGTGCTGTATACCTCTGTGTCGGGGTTTATTCGGTTGATAGTTTCAAGGTACTTTCCGCTGTTTATTGTTCCCTGAGTTCCAATTACGCCTATCTTGCCGTTTTTGGTAACAGCAACCGCTTCACGGCAGGTAGGTTCAAGGACACCTATAACCTCTGTCTTTATCTCGTCCTGTATATTGGGCAATGCCGCACTGCTCGCTGTTCCGCAGGCAATGATTATAAATTTTATATCAAAGGTTTCAAGAAAATTTATGTTTTGTCTTACGTATTTTATAATGGTTTCCTTACTTTTCGTTCCGTAAGGAACACGTCCCGTATCGCCAAAATATATAATATTTTCGTTTGGCATTATCTCCATAACCTTTTTCACGCAAGTAAGCCCGCCAAGTCCTGAGTCAAAAATTCCAATAGCTCTGTTATCCATAACTCTTTAACTTTCCCCCAAATTAATCTTCCATAGCGTATTCAATCAACTTGTCAATCAGATTTGTTATTGCAAGCCCGCTCTTTTCCCAAAGTTTAGGGTACATACTTATAGATGTAAAGCCGGGCAGGGTGTTTATCTCATTTAATTTAATTTCGCCCGTAACCTTATCAACAAAGAAGTCAACACGTGAAAGGCCGCGGCACTCACAAATCTTATATGCCTTTACTGCGTATTCGCGGATTTTATCTGCGGTTTCATCGTCAACAGGTGCCGGCATCAAAAGTTTTGAATTATCGTCCTTGTACTTTGCATCATAATCATAGAACTCTGCCGCAGGTACAATCTCGCCTATAACAGATGCACAGACAGGGTTCAGGTTACCCATAACAGCGCTCTCTACCTCCCTGGCGTTTACCGCTTCTTCAACAAGAATTTTCCTGTCGTGAGGCGCTGCCGCCGCTATGCCCTTTTCAAGTTCTTCTCTGTTTTCAGCCTTGCTTATTCCCACAGACGAGCCTGCATTTGACGGCTTGATAAAGCAGGGATAACCAAGTTTTTTCTCTATCTCGCAAAGCTTGCTCTTATCATAATTTCCTTTTGCGTCAACCCTTACAACAACCCAATCAGCCTGAGGAATTCCCGCTTCCTTAAACAAAATTTTGGCGATACACTTATCCATACACATAGAACTGCCGATAACACCGGGGCCGACACACGGAATATTCGCAAGCTCAAGCAACCCTTGAATTGTTCCGTCCTCTCCGTTCTTGCCGTGCATAGCAGGAATAGCAACATCTATGCTTATCTTTTTAACGACCTCATTATCAAAGACAAGTATTCCGCCGTCTTCTCTGTCAGGAGAAATTATAGCCTTTTTATAGTTATCCGCATTTTTGTCAAACTCAACTATTTTATCAGCTTCGTCATCAAAATAACGCCACTCTCCCGTTTTTGTTATACCTATTTTATGTATATTATATTTTTCTTTATCAATTGATTTAACAACAGTTGTGGCAGACACAAGCGAAACCTCGTGCTCACTTGATACTCCGCCGAACAATATACAAACATTAATCTTATTCATTAGGTTTTCACCTTCCCAAAACATAATAATCCACCATAATATCATTATAAGTTATATTTTACATCACTTTGTTTTAAAAATCAATATGTATATATACTAAATATATGTTAAAAATATATTAAGTTACTAATTTTTCATAATTATTACTTAAAAATCCGAAAATTGTGGATAAATTTCCCCAAAGCCCTCTATGTAGTAAAGGAGGATGGCACGCGAAGCGTGACGGGAGGATTGTCAATACTATGTAAAACAATTCCTCAGTCAGCGGATCTGACAAACGGAACGATGTGGGCATCGTTCCCTACGATTAAACAAGCGAGCCCTAAAACTGAGAAAATATACAAAAGAAAATTGCAAAGCCCCACTATTTTACGTGATTTTTACGTTTTATAAACAACCAACAATTATTATTTCAAAGGAGCAAAAAAATGCAATCAAAACTTACAAGAATTTTACTTTCGCTTATTTTTATGTCGATAATCTTTATGGTATTTACCATAGGTTATGTTATGAATATGAAGACAAATATAGAGGACAGTGTGCTGAGATTACATATAGTCGGAGCAAGCGACTCTGCTTGCGACCAAGAACTGAAGCTGTGCGTCAGAAACAGAATTTTGTCGGACTTTTCTTCTGTTCTCTCAGACTGCTCCTCTGTAACAGAGTCAAAAAATGTCGTTATGCAAAATCTTGAACAAATAAAATCGGCCGCCGAGGACGAGCTTCACCAAAGAGGCTGTCACTATTCCGCAACGGCATCCATAGAGGAATGTAAGTTCCCCACAAAAAAATACGGCAGTATCCTTTTGCCTGCCGGAAAATATTATGCTCTGAATATAAAAATCGGCCCTGCACTCGGTCAAAATTGGTGGTGCGTTATGTATCCGCCCTTATGCATAACCGATACCTCTGTTGAAATTTCTGAAGAATCAAATGAAAAGCTGAAAAGTATACTCTCCTGCGAAGAATACAGATTAATCTGCGACAGCGAAACGCCTGATGTTAAAATTAAATTTAAAATCGCTGAAATAATAGGAAGATATTTCAGATGACGCATTTTAATGGGGAACGAATTGCTCGTTCCCCATTGATTATCACAAACCTATTTTAGTCCCCCGGTTGCCGCAGAGTAAAGGCTTACACGCATTGTTGCAATATTACCCGTACTGTTGCTGAACATAAAATCCTGCAAATAGTAATTGGAAGTATCCTCCGACTTAAGCTCGCTTGTCAGCTTTGTGCCAAGATACTCGATTTTTCTGCCACTCTTCTTAAAATATCTCGTAGCGCGTGAAGCCTCTTTTATGCTTTCGCCTGTGGCTTCGTCTGTGCTCTGAGAGCCTTCGCTGTAATCTGCACCATATGCCTTTTTAAAATCTTCGGCTGTGCTTCCGATGTGTATTCCTCTCGATGTTGAATATCGCGTTCCCTTTTCGCCTTCAAAAACACCATTGGATACACTCAGCATAACCGCAATATCATTGTCATACTTTACAACTATTCCGTCATATGTGACAGTGTTTCGGTCAACCAACTCAGGCTCACCTGCAATCTCTTCTACATCTGCTTTATTCATACCGAGAGCAACCTTTTTGCCCGTTACTGTATCTATAAACGACAGGTCATCCTCGCCATATTGATATTGGGTGTCCTCATCTCTCTCGTCAAGCACAACCTCATAGTTCTTCTTCTGACCGTCACCTATTTTGACAATATTTTCGCCTGACTCACTTGCAGTCTTTTTTCTGCAACCGCCAAATACAAAAATAGTGCATACAATCAATGCTATACTTATAAACCTAATCTTTTTCATTTGGGCTTTCTCCTACTTTAAATAAATTAATAAAACTGCAATATCCGCAGGGGACACGCCTGAAATTCTTGATGCCTGACCTAAGGAAACAGGTCTGACCTTGTCCAGCTTTTGACGTGCTTCCAGTCGCAGACCATCTATTTTTGTATAGTCTATGTCTTTAGGCAGTTTCTTATTCTCAAGTTTGGAGAATTGTTGCGCTTGTGCAAGCTGGCGATTTATATAGCCCTCATATTTTATGCTGATTTCAACCTGCTCGCATACATCTTTGGGAAGTTCAGTTCTGTCCTTGTCAATCGGTGCAAGACTTTCATAGGTAATCTCAGGGCGTTTTAACAATTCATCTGCGTGAATACCCGTCTTTATCGGTGTGCAGTTCACACTGTTCAGCACCTCCAAAACCGCCTCTGACGGCGGAAATACAAGTTTTTTAAGTCTTGCAATTTCCCTGTCGATTTGTTCACGCTTTTTCAAAAACTTCTCATATCGCTCATCAGATATCAAACCGATTTTATGTCCCAATGGAGTTAAACGCAAATCTGCATTATCCTGTCTTAAAAGAAGTCTGTACTCAGAGCGTGAGGTCATCATTCGATATGGCTCATTTGTGCCCTTTGTTACCAAATCATCAATAAGAGTACCGATATACGCTTGTGAACGCTCAAGAATAAACGGCTCTCTGCCCAAAAGCTTTAATGCCGCATTTATACCTGCAATCAAGCCTTGTGCGGCAGCCTCCTCATATCCCGAACTACCGTTGAACTGTCCTGCACCATACAAACCCTTAATGTTTTTAAATTCAAGAGTGGGATTTAACTGAAGAGGGTTGGCACAATCATATTCTATTGCATAGGCATTACGTGTGACCTGAGCATTTTCAAAACCCTTAAGAGAGCGTATCATTTGCAGTTGTACGTCCTCGGGCATACTGCTTGAAAAGCCTTGAAGATACATTTCTTCTGTATTGAGTCCCATTGGTTCGACAAACAGTTGATGTCTTTCCTTGTCCTTAAAGCGAACAATTTTATCTTCAATAGAAGGACAGTATCTCGGTCCGATACCCTTGATATCACCGCCGAACAACGGAGAGCGGTCTAAGTTGTCAAGAATTATTTTGTGCGTTTTTTCGTTTGTATATGTAATATGACAGGAAACCTGATTTTCAAGCTCTCCCTCAGACTCAAATGAGAACGGAGTTATTTCGTCATCGCCCTTCTGTTCCTCAAGCTCGGAAAAATCAATACTGCGTCGGTTAATTCGAGGCGGTGTACCCGTTTTAAATCTAACCAATTCAACACCTATTTTGCGTAGGCTATCGGACAATCCATTGGCAGGGAAAACTCCGTCAGGACCGCTTTCCTGACTAAATTCACCAATTATAATTCTCGATTTTAAGTATGTTCCCGTACACACAATTACCGCCCTGCACAAATATTCTGCACCTGACATAGTGATTACGGAGCGGACAGAGTTGTCGTCATTGGTCGTAACCTCAACTATCTCAGCTTGACGCAAATCAAGATTTTCACACAGTTCAAGACGATGCTTCATATCGCTTTGATAACTTTTTCTGTCAATCTGTGCCCTGAGAGAATGAACCGCAGGCCCTTTGCCTCGGTTTAATATTCTTGATTGAATAAAGTTTGCGTCGGCAGCCTTGCCCATTTCTCCGCCCAGGGCGTCAATCTCTCGTACCAAATGCCCCTTTGCCGTGCCTCCTATGCTGGGATTGCACGGAAGATTGGCAACACCGTCCAGCGTAATTGAAAATATACAGGTTTTAAGTCCCAGCCTTGCCGAAGCAAGTGCCGCTTCTATTCCTGCGTGACCGCCGCCGATAACGACCACATCATATGTGTCTGCAGTAAACAAATTATTTCATCTCCTGTTGTTGATTAGAACAAGCCTGTAATGGTTCCGTCATTGTCTATATCCATTTTATTCGCCGTGGGAACCTTAGGCAGTCCCGGCATTGTCATTACGTCACCTGTGAGTGCAACCACAAAGCCCGCTCCGGCAGATACGCGAACCTCTCTGACTGTAATTGTAAAGTCCTCGGGTCTGCCGAGAAGTGCCGGGTTGTCAGACAGCGAATACTGAGTTTTCGCCATACATACAGGCGTTTTATCAAAACCAAGCTCCGTAAGCTCTTTTATGGCTTTTTCCGCCTTTGCAGTGTATGCTACATCCTTTGCTCCGTATATCTCTTTTGCAATTATTGCAATCTTTTCTTTAATTGGCAAATCAGCATCATATATAGGTGCAAAATTTAACTTATTTTCTTTCTCTGCATTTTCGATTGTTGCGACTACCTTGCCTGCAAGGTCTGTACCGCCGTCGCCGCCCTTTGCAAATACCTCGCACATTGATGCAAGCACACCTTTTTCAGCACAGTAGTCCTCAACAACTTTGATTTCAGCATCTGTATCTGTCCCAAAGCGATTGATTGCAACCACAACGGGAACGCCGTATTTGTGCATATTCTCAATATGCTTACCGAGGTTTACTATTCCTGACTTAAGTGCCTCAACATTTTCTTCTGAAAGGTCAGCCTTTTTAACACCGCCGTTATATTTTAATGCTCTGATTGTGGCTACAAGTACCACGCAGGAGGGCTCAAGCTCACCAAAACGGCATTTAATATCAAAGAACTTTTCCGCACCCAAATCCGAGCCAAATCCTGCCTCTGTAATACAATAATCAGCAAGTTTCATTCCCAGCCTGGTAGCACGGATTGAATTACAGCCGTGCGCAATATTCGCAAAAGGTCCGCCGTGCATAAGGCAAGGTGTGTTTTCAAGAGTTTGAACAAGGTTGGGCTTTATGGCATCGTGAAGGAGTAATCCCATTGCACCTGCGACCTCTAAATCTCCTGCTGTTACAGGCTTGCCCTCTGTGTTGTAGCCGATAACTATTCTCGCAAGTCTGTTCTTTAAATCTGTCATATCCGTTGCAAGACACAATATAGCCATAATCTCACTTGCAACAGTAATCATAAATCCGTCCTCACGAGGAAAACCGTTTACCTTTCCGCCAAGACCTACTACAACCTCTCTTAAAGCACGGTCATTCATATCCAGGCAACGCTTCCAGGTTATACGTCTTACATCTATATTCAGTGCATTGCCCTGATGAATATGATTATCAATAGCCGCAGACAAAAGGTTATTTGCCGCTGTTATTGCGTGCATATCTCCTGTAAAATGAAGATTGATGTCCTCCATTGGCACAACCTGAGCATATCCGCCGCCTGCCGCACCGCCCTTGACGCCCATAACAGGTCCCATTGACGGCTCACGCAGAGCAATAATCGCAGACTTGCCTATCTTTGGCATAGCTTGTCCCAAACCGACAGTCACGGTTGTCTTGCCCTCCCCTGCGGGGGTTGGATTGATTGCGGTCACAAGTATAAGCTTGCCGTCCTCTTTAGATGCAGACTCAGCAATAAATTCATCTGAGAGTTTAGCCTTATACTTTCCGTAATATTCAAGAGCTTCCTCAGGGATGCCGACCTTATCGGCTATCTCGCGTATTGGTAACATTTTTGCACTTTGAGCTATTTCAATATCAGTTTTCACTTGGACTCCCTCTTTCATAAAAGTATAATATTTTATGTTTACCACTTATATAATACCAAAAAAGATATTGGTTGTAAACAGCCAAAATTAAATTTCATAAAAGATTTACAAATAATTTGAATACGTTGTAACCAAATTTTAAATTCCGCGTATGATAAAGTGAACACTAAATAGGAGGTGCAAATTTATGTTTGGTAATGGTTGTGGGGATAACTGCTGTTGGTGGATAATCATAATCTTATTATTGATCTGCTGCTGCGGTAACGAAAACAATGGTCTTAGCCGCGGAAATAACAACTGCTGCTGCGATTGATGTTTAAGTGAACAGCAAGTACATAATCCCTTTAAAACCGGATTATGTACCCCTTGACAGATGAAAGAAAATAATATAAAAGGAGGTAACCTGTATGTCTTGCTTCGGAGGAGATAACTGTTTGTGGATTATCATTCTTATAGTCCTCATCTTCTGTTGCTGTGGTGATAACGGCAGCTGCGGCTGCGGTAATGGCTGCTGCTAAAACATAATAAGCCGTCACAGGCATATTACACGGGCTGAATGTGCAAGCGCATTCAGCCCCTTATTTTATTCCAGCACAAGACTCACAATTAACGCAGAAAAAATTATTCCCGTCAGGTCTGCCGACAGGGCAGAAGGTATGGTATGTCGTGTATTCTTTATACCCACCGCACCGAAGTATACGGCAATGGTATAAAAAGTCGTTTCGGTTGAACCCATCATAACAGAGGCAATTTTACCTATTTGCGAATCAGGACCATAGGTTTTGAATATATCCGTAACGAGAGCCAGGGAGGCACTGCCCGATATAGGCCGCAAAATCGACAATGGCAAAACCTCGGCAGGCAAACCCACATACGATAAAATCGGAGAGAGTGCTTTTGCAATTATCTCAAGTGCACCGCTTTCGCGAAACATAGAAATGGCGACCATCAGCCCCACAAGGGGAGCGATAATTCCAAACATACTCTCTACACCGCTTTTGGCACCCTCCACAAAACATTCGTATACGTTGACCTTGCGTATAAGACCAAAAACTATGAATGAAACTATAAAAACAGGAATTGCATAAACAGAAATATACTTCACTTAAAGAGTCCTCTTTTCGAGAATTTTTGCAACGATAATTCCTACAATAACAGCAATAATGCTGACTATCCACACAGGAACGATTACCTCACCCGGATTGGCGGAACCAAAGCTCTGCCGCATTGAAATCAAGGTTGCAGGGAGCAGTTGAATTGATGCTGTGTTTATTACGATAAACATACACATATCATTGCTTGCGTCAGGGCGGTATTTATTTTCCTTGTGA
>CACYTW010000002.1 GCA_902777435.1 uncultured Ruminococcus sp.
AGATATTGTTGCCGCAACAGCCGCCCGCCGCCACGCAGGTACGAACGTAACAACCGCCACAATAGATACTCTTAACTTTTTGACACCTGCATACTCAAACGACCTTGTTGTACTTACGGGTAAGCTGACATACGTGGGCAACACCTCTATGGAGGTATGCGTCAAAACATATGTTGAACAATATGACGGCAAACGCAATCTGATTAACGAGGCACACGTTGTCCTTGTGGCTCTGGATGCAGACGATAAGCCGACAGCAGTTCCCCCTCTCGCCCCTCAAACGGACGAAGAAAGAGATGAATACGAGGCAGGCAGGCGACGCAAGGCTTTACGCAAAAAGAGGTCAATAGAAAAATATTAGAGGCAATCTTGCTCCCCTTATACAGGGGAGCCTGGAATTGCTATTTTTTATTTTTTCGTTTTTTCGATAAAAATTTTTCAAAAAAGCCTTGACATATGTAAAAACCTATGATAATATATTTTGGTAAAGCAGAAGTAAACCGCTTCTCCCCTCAGCTATAAGGCAAAAGGGCTGTCATTTAATTTTTATTTTATATGATTATTGCGGTGTACTTTTGGTGCGGCCGTTTTTTTATTTTATAAATAATTCGGCAAAGACTTTTTGGAGGTGTTTTCAATAGCAAAGCAGGATTTAATGATCAACGACGAAATCAAAGATAAGGAGATACGTCTGATTGGCGCGGAGGGCGAACAGTTAGGTATCGTTTCTGCCGCAGAAGGTCAAAGACTTGCTGACGAAGCCAACCTGGATTTAGTTAAAATTGCACCTCAGGCAAAACCGCCTGTATGCAAAATTATGGACTACGGTAAGCATAAATTTGAGCTTGCAAAACGCGAAAAGGAAAATCGTAAAAATCAAAAGGTTGTCAACATCAAAGAAGTTAGATTGACTCCTAACATTGACGAACACGATTTTAACACCAAGTTAAACCAAGCTATAAAGTTCCTTAAGTCAGGCGATAAGGTTAAGGTTTCGGTTCGTTTCCGCGGTCGTGAAATCACGCATAGTGCCATCGGTAAAGAAATCTTGGTACGTTTCCGTGACGGTGTTTCTGAATACGGAGCATCCGACAAAGACATCAAAATGGAAGGCAGAAATATGGCTATGCTTCTGTCACCTACAAAAGCGTAAAGCTTTTTCCAAAAGGTTAAACCAAAACAGTAATAATATGGAAGGAGAGAAATTTTATGCCTAAAATTAAAACTCACAGAGGAGCTGCAAAGCGTTTCGGTATTACCAAAAACGGTAAGGTTAAGAGAGCTAAGGCTTTCAGAAGTCACATTCTTAACAAGAAGACAACAAAGAGAAAAAGACATCTTAGAAAGGGCGGCTATCTTTCAGCTGCAAATGAGGCAACAATCAAGAATATGATGCCTTACAAATAAGTTGCAAACAACTTCTAAATTGATTTACAAGGAGGATAACTAATATGGCAAGAGTAAAAGGTGCGATGAGAACTCGTGCAAGACATAAAAAAATATTAAAGCTTGCAAAGGGATACAGAGGTGCTAAGAGCAAGCTCTACAAGACAGCTAATCAGGCAGTTATGAAGTCACTGTCTTATGCTTACAGAGACAGAAAGGCTAAGAAGAGAGATTTCAGACAGCTTTGGATTGCTCGTATCAACGCTGCTGCACGTATGAATGGTATCAGCTACAGCAAGTTTATGAGCGGCCTTAAGAACAAGGGTATTGAAATCAACAGAAAGATGCTCGCTGAAATTGCAGTATCCGATCCTGAAGCATTCAAGAGTCTTGTTGACCAAGTAAAATAATTGATTTCAAAGATTCTTCGATGCTGCCGCAAGGCAATGCGAAGAATCTTTTATAATCTCTGAAAAACAAACATACAGAGTAGGCATCCATGCGTTGACCTTTATGGTCTTCAGTGCCGTCTGCACAGGGAGTTGGCAGTCGGACGAAGTGTTTTACCGCGGTGTGGATGCCGCATCCCGCTGTTATACACATCGAAATACCTCTTTTGCTGTGTAAGGCAGTGTTATTATCAAAAGGAGGTATTTTTATGCAAAATCTTGTTTCGGTTTTTGACGGAGCAATGGATAGCATCAAAGGTGTTATCCGTATGGGACTTGAAACTGTCAGTTCCTTTTTAAATATATTTTCAAACTTTAATATCGGTGCTGCTGTAATAATATCTGTTTTTATTATTATGCTGGCACTCGGCATATTACGTAACGGTGCTGACTTTTCAAAACAAATCAAGCAGACAAAGACGCTGGCAATATGTGCTATGCTTATTGCGGCAAAAGTAATACTCAACTATTTTTCGATTGATTTTACATCATATCTGAGGATAGGCTTTAGCTTTATCGTAACCCCTATTGCAGGCTCGCTTTTCGGACCGATTATCGGTGGAATCGTTGCGATATTATCAGATATTACCGCGTTTATAATCAAACCCACAGGCGGTTTTTTGTTTACTTATACACTGAGTGTAGGCGTTGGCGGTATTCTCTATGGTATGATGCTGTACAAAAAGAAGCCGACTGTTATCAGAATTTTGGTGACAAACACAATTATAATATTGGTTGTAAACATAATTTTAAATTCCATTGCACTTGCTCCCACAGCAGGAAGCGGATTGATTGGAATAATGCCTTCACGCATTATAAAGAACCTGTTACAGCTTCCTATACAAACTGTTATTACATACATAGTTTTGAAAGCGACGGTGCATAGAATAAAATAAAAGAGGTACGGTCATGATAAATATAATTCAAAGCCGTGAAAATAAAATTATTAAAACAGTGCGTAGTTTAAGCCGCAAAAAAGGCCGCGAAAAATGCGGCCTTTATTTTGCTGAGGGCTTGCGTATTGTACGTGACAGCGTAGCTCACATATCTGACGAAGTTGAGTTTCTTCTGGCATCACAGACTTTCTTCAATAATAACAAAGACTTTATTAAAACTCTTGACAGCACAGGAAAAATCGTTTATATTACAGAAGATAAGGTTTTTAATGAGGTATGTGACACCGAAACACCTCAGGGTATTGCCTCTATTATAAAAATTCCCCATAAGAAGATTATCGACTTAAGCTGTGACTATATACTCATCCTCGACGGAATATCAGAGCCGGGAAATATGGGTACAATTATCCGTACCGCAGAAGCCGCAGGTGTTAAGCAAATATGCCTTATAAATAACTGCACAGATATATATAACCCCAAGACAGTACGCTCAAGTATGGGTTCTGTTTTCAGAATGAGCTTTGCAGATATTATCCTTGACGATATAGAAAATCTTAAAAATTCAGGGTTTACTGTTGCGGCTACCGCTTTGACAAACTCGGTATCAATTGAAGATGCAAATATAAAAGGTAAGCGTGCAATAGTAATCGGCAATGAGGCTCACGGTGTTTCAGATGCTGTAATTGGTATATCCGATATTTCTGTCAGAATAAATATGTGCGGAGAAATTGAATCTTTAAACGCCGCCGTCGCAGCAGGAATTGCAATGTATATACTAAAACCGAGTATGGAGATGTAAAATGGAATACACGGAAGATATTTTATATAAACTGTGGCTTAACATACTCTGCGGTCACAATCCAATGTATATTGAAAAATATATCAAAAAATACGGCTCCGCCGAGACGATTTATTCTTCGGATGAATTATACAGTTCATTACTCTCCGACTTACCGCTCTCATTTCGGCTTAAGGCACGGCGTTCCCTTGAACCTGCAAAAGAACTTATACATTATTGCAACGACAATGGCATATCTGTTATTTCAATCAATGACAAAAGATATCCGTCAAGGCTTGCTGAGGTCTATGCTCCGCCGCAAATACTGTATGTCAAGGGAGAAATGCCCGACTTTAATAATTTACTCTGCATATCAATTGTAGGCTCGAGAAAATGCTCCGATTATGGTCGTCAGTTCACCTATGACCTGGCAAATAAACTTGCAAAAGCAGGCGTATTTATCATAAGCGGTATGGCTTTGGGTGCTGACTCCTCTGCACATAAGGGCGCACTTGATGCAGGCAGTAACACAGCCGCCGTATTGGCAGGCGGTGTGGATATTATATATCCAAATCAGAACAAACATCTTTATAATAAAATAATTACAAATGGTGCTGTTATTTCAGAAAGACCGCCCGGTGTGACAGGAAGAGCCTCGTTCTATCGGGAACGTAACAGAATTATCGCAGGCCTTTCCCATGGTGTTGTTATAATCGAAGGCGAACTTTCAAGCGGCACTAAGCTTACTGCAAATTGGGCAGTTTCTTCAAACAGAGATTTGTTTGCTGTTCCGGGCAAGCCAACCGATAAAGGCTCGGCACTTCCCAACAGCCTTATTAAGAATAGTGCAAAGCTGATTGTATCAGCCGAAGACATAATCGAGGAATATATTTCCGTATATCCGAAGGAGCTTAAATACGGAATTGATCTTATAGATGAAAACAAACAAAAGGAAAATACTTCTGAAACTTCAACAGAAGATATTGCATACAATTTTCAGGCTGCACCAAAGCCTGACTTTGACAGCTTTGACGAAAAGCAACAGATAGTACTCAAATATTTATACGAAGCAAATTCTGCCGTACATATCAATGACATTTCAAGAAATTGCTCCATTGATATGACAGAACTCAGCTTTACAATCATTCAATTGCTTATGGCAAGGGTAATAAAACAACATCCCGGTGAGTATTATTCTATATCTTAATTATTGAAATACAAGGGATTTAGGAGGATAAGTTTATGGCCGAAAAAAAGGCAAGTAAACGCACATCAAAAAATAAATTGGTTATTGTAGAGTCACCTACAAAGGTGGACTCTGTTAAAAAATATCTGGGAAGCGGATATGATATAGAAGCGACAATGGGCCACGTTAGAGATTTGCCGAAAAGCACTCTCGGCATAGATATCGAAAACGACTTTGAACCAAAGTATATTACAATCAGAGGCAAGGGCGACCTTATTTCAAAGCTGAAAAAGAAGGCAGCAACTGCCTCTAAAGTATATCTCGCAACTGACCCTGACCGCGAAGGAGAGGCAATATCGTGGCATTTGTCAAACGTACTCGGCATTGACCCACAAAGCGATTGCCGTATTACATTCAACGAAGTCACAAAGGACGCAGTAAAAGAAGCAGTAAAAGAGGCACGCCCCATAGATATGAACTTAGTTGACGCACAGCAGACACGCCGTGTCCTTGACCGAATAGTAGGTTATCAGATAAGCCCTCTTTTATGGAAAAAGGTTAAAAAGGGATTGAGCGCAGGACGTGTTCAATCTGTTGTTGTACGTCTGATTGTGGACAGAGAGCGTGAAATAGAAGCATTTAATCCCGAAGAATATTGGACAATAGACTTAAAGCTTACAAATGACAAGGGCAAACTTCCGTTTAAGGCTAAGTTCCACGGCACATCTCACGGCAAAAAGATGGCTCTTAAAGACGAGGCAACCTCAACAGAAATCGCAAACTTCCTTAAAACAGCAAGCTATACTGTAAAAAAGCTGACACGCAAGGAAACAAAACGCAAAAGTGCCCCTCCTTTTACCACAAGCACATTGCAACAGGAGGCGTCACGTAAGCTGAACTTTACCTCGCGCCGTACAATGATTGCGGCACAGCAGTTGTACGAAATGGGTTATATCACATATATGAGAACCGACTCTTTGAGAATTTCCTCCGTTGCACAGGCAGAGGCAAGAGAATTTATCGAGGCAACCTACGGAAGTGAGTATGTTCCCAAAACACCTAAGCAATATCGTGCAAAAAAGAGTGCACAGGACGCTCACGAGGCTATCCGGCCTACCTCTGTCGCTAACACATTTGAGAAATTGAAAACCAAACTAAAACCTGACCTCTTTAAACTGTATCGTCTTATTTGGCTGAGATTTATGGCAAGCCAGATGTCTGACGCTGTTCTTGATATGGTATCTGCTGACATTTTAGCCGATAAGTATCTCGTTAAGGCATCAGGAACAGAGGTTAAATTCCAAGGCTTTATGACATTATATGTAGAGGGCAAGGACGAAAGCGAAGAAAAATCTTCTAAGCTTCCTACTCTTACCGAGGGACAAACATTGCTTTTGAAGGAATTAACACCCCAACAGCACTTTACACAGCCTCCCGCAAGGTACACGGAGGCATCACTTGTAAAAGCTATGGAAGAAGAAGGCATTGGCCGTCCGAGCACATACGCTCCCACAATAGCTACTATCTCAGCAAGGGGATATGTTGCACGTGATGGTAAGTCAATATACCCCACCGAGCTGGGCTTTATAGTAACCGATTTGATGAAAGAAAACTTCAAAGATATAGTTGATGTTGAGTTTACCGCTCGTATGGAGGACGAAATCGAAGATGTGGCTGACGGTAATGTAATGTGGAAAAATATCGTCAGGGACTTTTATGTCCCCTTTAACGAAACACTGAAAAAGGCTGAAGAAACAATCGGAAACATAGAAATCAAAGACGAGGTCTCGGATGTTGTATGCGAAAAATGCGGCAGACTTATGGTATATAAGCAGGGCAGATTTGGTAAGTTTCTGGCTTGCCCGGGTTTCCCCGAATGCAGAAACACAAAGGCAATTGTTGAAACAATAGATGCCAAATGTCCGAAATGCGGCGGCGAGGTTGCTGTCCGCAAATCAAAAAAAGGCGGTATATTCTACACCTGTCAGAACAGTCCCGAATGTGACTTTATCTCTTGGAGCGAGCCAACAGACGAGAAGTGCCCGAAATGCGGAAACACACTTATGAAGTCAAGGGCTTTCAAAGGCAAAGGCCCTGTCACAATGAAATGCTTTAACGAGGAATGTGACTACGAATATAAGCCTACAAAAAAATAACGATATGGGCGGGCAATAGTCCGCCCAATTTTATGAAAGGAAATAACTATGGCTATTAAGATTATAGGAGCAGGTCTTGCAGGCTGCGAAGCCGCTTGGCAAGCCGCAAAATATGGAGCAGAGGTAATTCTGTACGAAATGAAACCCGAAAAGAAGTCACCTGCACACAAATGTGATACCTTTGCCGAGCTTGTATGCAGTAACTCCTTGCGTGCTGATGGTATCCACAATGCGGTAGGCCTATTAAAAGAAGAAATGCGTAAAATGGGTTCTTTGATAATGGAATGTGCCGACGCGACAAAGGTTCCTGCAGGCGGTGCCCTTGCGGTTGACAGATACAGTTTTTCGCAGATGGTTACAGACAAAATTCTGTCACACCCAAACATAAGGGTTGAATACGGCGAGGTATGTGATATAGACACAGACGAATATACTATTATCGCGGCAGGTCCACTTGCATCAGACGGAATTGCCGACAGCATAAGCCGTCTGACAGGCGGTGAGCACCTCCACTTCTTTGATGCCGCCGCACCTATTGTAGCCTATGACAGCATAGATATGACAAAGGCATTCCGTGCCGCAAGATATGGCAAGGGCGGTGCCGATTACATCAACTGCCCTATGACCAAAGATGAATATTTATCCTTTTGGAAGGAGCTTATCGATGCGGATGCCGCCCCTGTTCACGGCGTTGACGACCCTAAGGTTTTTGAGGGTTGTATGCCAATTGAGATTATGGCAGCAAGAGGTGAGGACACAATGCGTTTTGGTCCTCTTAAGCCTGTCGGTCTTACCGACCCGAGAGATAACTCACGCCCATATGCTGTTGTTCAGCTAAGACAGGACAACCAAACAGGCAGTATGTATAATATCGTAGGTTTTCAAACTCACCTGAAATTTGGCGAGCAAAAGCGTGTTTTCTCTATGATACCGGGACTTGAAAATGCGGAGTTCATCAGATACGGCGTTATGCACAGAAACACATATATAAATTCGCCTAAGCTCCTTGATAACACTTACAGAATGAAAAAGTACCCCAAAATATATTTCGCAGGTCAGATAACAGGCGTAGAGGGTTATGTAGAGTCTGCCTCATCAGGCTTGCTTGCAGGCCGTTTTTGTGCTATGGCAGAGCAAGACACAGGCACAATACCCTTCACAAACGAAACCGCAATCGGCGCTTTATCTGCTTATATTTCAAATCAAAGTATTGTGGACTTTCAGCCTATGAACGTGAATTTCGGAATAATGAAGGACTTAGGCGTGAGAATAAAAGACAAGAAGCAAAAGGCTGAGGAATACGCAAAACGCAGTTTGGCTATTATATCGGATATTGACTAATTTTTCATATTAATATATAATATCCATATCAATAAGGGATTGGAGAAGGTTATGAAGAAAATTATAATTTCTATAATTTCAGCTTTTGTCGCATTAGCCGTTATCGCAGGTGTAACGGTTATATTGTACCGCCCTGCAAGAGTATGGGTTAAAGACAAGCTCAGCTTTATAGGCTCGGACAAGTGTGACTATAAAATCTATTACCAAAACAATGAGTTGGTATATGACTATAAGGACCTTGACTTTGACAACTGTGACGTCAGAGAAATTCAGGTATCAAAAGACAGAAAGTATCTTATCAACCATTCACGGGGTTTTGCAATAGGTGCACCGAGAGATACCGAATATGACTTCACCTGTGCACAGGAATTTATAAAGGCGTCATCATCAGAGTTTGATATGGTTATCTCAAAGGAATATGCACACGAGGATAATGTCAAAGAATATATTGCAAAATATCTTAACAAATACATCTATGACGAAACATACATAGACAAGAACCGCATTATCGTTCACAGCGATAACACAACAAAGGTGAACGACTTTTGGATGCAGGTTGTGGCATTTACAAGGACTCCTGCTCCAATGGGTGACTATAAAAAGAACACATATGTATATGCATACATATATACGGGAACGCCCCACTACTATCGTGTAATGTTCAAGACAGAGGAATACTCTCAACATTTGATGGACGAAGTATATAAGGTTTTATATTCGTTTTCAACTGATGTTCCCATCAGAGGAACTTCTGATGTATACACCGACTTTAAACCTGTAATTCCTGATAATTGGACATCTGAAACAAAAGAGGTTTACGAAAAAATTGCAAATGCAGAACATCCCTATTGGGGGTGCTTTAATCCTCTTGCTGTCAGATATCTCAAAACAGAACGCACCGAAAAGCTTGAAAAGGAAGTTGATTTTAAGTTCCCTGTTTTGCTTGAATACATCTATTATTGGGAGGACTTTCCGACAGAGGGTATGCAACAGGCATATGACGCAGGCAAAATTGTTGAGCTTACTATGCAAACATCAAGTGTTATGAACGAGGACCTTGATAACTACAACCCATTTTATGATGTTTTAGACGGCGTATGTGACGAGAATTTGAGAAAGTTCGCGCGTGATGCCGCCGCATTCGGGAAGCCTTTTATATTCAGGCTGAATAACGAAATGAATTCCGATTGGACAAGCTATGGCGGAAACGTAATCTTAAACGACCCCGATTTGTATGTTCAGGTCTGGAGAAGAATATATAATATATTTCAGGAGGAAGGCGTAAACAACGCAATATGGGTATTCAATCCCAATAATGTTTCCTTCCCCCCTTGCGGTTGGAACTCCGCACTTGCGTACTATCCGGGCAACGAGTATGTGCAAATGTTTGGTATAACAGGATATAATACGGGCGACTATTACAACGAATTATACGGAGAGGTATGGCGTGACTTTGAGGATATATATGACCAGATATATGAAACATATGAACCTAACTTCTCTGCCTTTCCTTGGATGATAACAGAGTTTGCCTCTGCCTCTGCAGGCGGTGACAAGGTAAAATGGATTAACGATATGTTTGCTGTTTTCCCTAAATATCCGGAAATTAAAATTGCCGTTTGGTTCAACTCACAGGACTATGACCCGAGAGAACCATTTGAGACGGTCGTTTCAAGGCAGTATAGGCTTGACGAAACTCAGGAAACAATAGATGCCTTCAAAAAGGGTGTCAAGGCTTACAGTAACCAAAAATTGATTGACTGATACAAAATTGATTTAATTTTATTGACTATATTATTATGTGGTGCGGCAAAAACGCCGCAAAAAAATAAGCTGTGCGGACTTTAATTTCTGCACAGCTTATTAATTTGCACGCTATCCTGCGGCTGTCTGACCCAATACTACTCAGCGTCAGGGTCATCACCTGAGGAATTTATTTTATCATTGTTCTTAT
The DNA here is from genome assembly GCA_902777435.1 of uncultured Ruminococcus sp. Classification (GTDB taxonomy): domain Bacteria; phylum Bacillota; class Clostridia; order Monoglobales; family Monoglobaceae; genus UMGS1820. The sequence continues at coordinate 10,147 of CACYTW010000002.1, forward strand.
TTTTATTGTGGTTATGATTGTTGTTGTGATTGTTGTTGTTTTTATTACGCTTTCTTCTTCTATTGTTCTTTTTGTGCGGTTTTTGTTCCTGAACATTCTCAGCAACAGCATCTTCGGCAATAATATCTTCTTTGATCACTTCATCTAAGCCTTCTGCCTCAATGCTTATCTCTTCTTCATCTTCAATCTTTTCTTTTCTGCCGCCCTTTACCTTAAAGTCGCCCAGCTTGTATGTTTCCATTTTAAAGCCGTCACCGTTTTCAAACTTAACCTTAATCTGACCTTTTAGGGTTTCTACATCGGCAACAACGCCAACGCCATCAGCAGTTTCAACAGTTTCACCTCTGCGAGGCAGCTTCTTTAACATATCATCATAAGCATTTTGCTCGTATTGAAGACAACACATAAGTCGTCCGCAGGTACCTGAAATCTTTGCAGGATTGAGGGAAAGACCTTGCTCCTTAGACATTTTGATTGAAACAGGTCTGAAGTCGTCCAAAAAACTTCCGCAACAGAGGTATCTGCCGCATATGCCGTAACTTCCCAGCAGTCTTGCCTCATCACGAACACCAATCTGCCTAAGTTCAATTCTTGTATGGAATATACCTGCCAAGGCTTTTACAAGTTCACGGAAGTCCACTCTGCCGTCTGCGGTAAAGTAGAACAAAATCTTGCTTCTGTCAAAGGTGTATTCAACATCAACAAGCTTCATTTCTATTTTAAATTCACGGATTTTCTCAACCGCAATTTTAAAAGCCTCTTTCTCCATCTGCTTGTTTTCATCAACCTGACGGAAGTCCTCCTCCGTTGCTATTCTGACAATATCACGCAAAGGAGATACGATTTCAGAGTCGTCAACCTCTTTATTTGCAATAACAACACGTCCCATTTCCATTCCTCTTGCAGTTTCCACAAGGACATTTATTCCTGCGTCAATTTTCTGACCCTTAGGACTGAAATAATAAATTTTTCCTGCGTTACTAAAACGCACTCCTATAATTTCTACCATTTATTTCCTCCCAATATTCCGTTGCCATACATTGCACGGCTATCGGATAATTAGCATTACGTTTAACAGCAAGCGTATACTTGATTATGATTTCTCCGAAGTTAAATGCGGCTTGCTTTGTGACAGCTGATGCAAACTTTTTCAAGTCATCACGCTTGTCCGCATTTATTATATCACAATTTCCGTCATATTTCAAATGTAATATATCAGATGACCATTCTGCCATAATTTCTGATATCAAGCCAAATGACGTTTTATTCTGTTTCAAAAACTTAATAAAATCATACAGGGCAATATGTCCGCCCTTACACATATTCATCAAATGCATTATAACATCATTGCGAAGCTCCGCCGCATCGCCGTCCTCCAACAAAAGCAAGGCGCGGCCTATACTTCCTCCGCTCATAACAGAAATTGTTTTTGCTGTTTCCGCATCTGTATTCTTTTCTTCAACAAGATACTTTTCAACGTCATTTCTGTCTAAGGGGTGGAACTTCACCAAAACCGCACGTGAGCGGATAGTCTGTAACAGCGAATTTGCATTCTCGGCGATTAATATGATAGTGCAATATTCAGGTGGCTCCTCGAACACCTTTAACAAACTGTTTTGTGCCGGAGGCTGCATACTGTCGGCATTTGGAATAATGTATATCTTTCTTTGGGACAAATACGGCTTGATATATACATCAGATTTCATTGCCCTGATTGTGTCTACCAAAATATTTTTTTGAGTCTTTTGCGAGTCATACAACTCATTTGTGACAACAGTTATATCGGGATTATTTTCTGCCGAATACTTTTTATCTGCCCCTGCGATTTCCTCAGCAAAGGCTTTTGCAAGGGACAGACGGCCAACACCTGACATACCCTCAAAAATATATGCGTGGCTGATTTTTCCGTAAGTAATAGACTCTTGTAATATTTTTTTGACATCAGTATGTCCGATTACACCATTCATACCCAATGACAACATCTCCCAACTATTCCGCACAATAAGCACCATTCCCCGACTGATAAATACAGTCGGGGATATTATTACCTGTTTATTTTCTTCACAGAATTAAAACTTTATACCTTTTCTGATATACTCAACAAGGTCATCAATCTTAACTCTTTCCTGTTCCATAGAATCACGATGACGAATTGTAACACTTCCGTCTTCCTCTGAGTCAAAGTCATATGTTATGCAATAAGGTGTACCGATTTCGTCCTGTCTGCGATAACGCTTACCGATACTGCCTGCCTCGTCAAACTCACACATAAACTCTGATGCGAGCATTGAATATACCTCGCGTGCCTTATCTGACAACTTCTTAGACAACGGCAACACAGCAGCCTTTATCGGTGCAAGTGCAGGGTGGAAGTGCATAACTGTACGAACGTCATTCTTCTCTGCGTCTATAACTTCTTCATCATATGCCTCAACCAAAAAGGCAAGGGCTACACGATCTGCACCCAAAGATGGCTCAATGCAGTAAGGGATATACTTTTCACCTGTTTCAGGGTCGGTGTATTCAAGCTTTTCACCGCTGAACTCACTGTGCTGTTTAAGGTCAAAGTCAGTTCTGTCGGCAATTCCCCAAAGCTCTCCCCAACCGAACGGGAACATAAACTCAATATCAGTTGTTGCGTTACTGTAATGAGAAAGTTCCTCTTGCTCGTGGTCACGCAATGTGATATTTTCTTCTGCTATACCAAGTGACAGCAAGAAGTTCTTGCAGTAATCCTTCCAATACGAGAACCACTCAAGGTCGGTACCCGGCTTACAGAAGAACTCAAGCTCCATCTGTTCAAACTCACGGGTTCTGAAGGTGAAGTTACCCGGAGTTATCTCGTTTCTGAATGACTTACCCACCTGACCGATACCAAATGGTATCTTCTTTCTTGATGTACGCTGAACATTCTTGAAGTTTACAAATATACCCTGTGCTGTTTCGGGGCGTAAGTAAATTTCATTTTTACTGTCCTCTGTTACACCCTGGAAAGTTTTAAACATAAGATTAAATTTACGAATATCAGTAAAATTGTGCTTTCCGCATTCAGGACACTTGAGGTCGTTATCCTCAATATACTGCATCATTTTCTCATCAGACCAACCATCTGCTGAAACTCCTGCGGCATCTTCGATTAACTTATCCGCTCTGAAACGAGCTTTACACTCTTTACAATCCATAAGAGGATCAGAAAAACCGCCTACGTGACCTGATGCAACCCAAGTTTTAGGGTTCATCAATATAGCGGCATCCAAGCCTACGTTATACGGACTTTCTGCTATAAACTTTTTCCACCAAGCACGCTTAACATTGTTCTTAAACTCAACACCTAACGGGCCGTAATCCCACGTATTTGCCAATCCGCCGTATATTTCAGAACCCGGATATATAAATCCGCGGCCTTTACACAACGCGACTATTTTATCCATAGTTTTTTCTGTATTCTGCATATATTTCTCAACCTTTCTGCTCCCGCAGGGCGGGCTTTATTGTTATAGTATAATACATTATTGATATAATTTCAAGACTATTATTTCATTAACTGCGAAATTCTGTATATAAACAATGCAACTTCCACACGGCTTGCGTATTCATTGGGTTTTATGGTATTGTCACCATAACCGCTCATCAGCCCCTTGTCAATACAAGCTGCCATTGCTTCACGTGCGTAAAAATATATTTCGTCTGCGTCAACAAACTTATTTAATACAGTTGTGTTAGGTATCGTTGTCAAAAGTCCCTCTTTCGCTAACACTCTGTATGCTAAAGTCGCCATATCCTGACGTTTGATTTTCGCATCAGGGTCAAAACAATTATCGCCTACACCCGACGCAATGCCAAGTTCCTTAGCCATTCCTATCTCGTTGTAATAGTATTTGTCGGGATAAACATCTGCAAAATTTTCGGAAAATGTTGCTGTCTTGCCTAAAACTCTTAACAACAGAACTGTATTATCTGCCCTTGTTATCTTAGAATCAGGGTCAAACTCTGTTTCACTGCGGCCCTTTATTATTCCCTTTGAGGCAAGGTCATTGACTGCATCCATTGCCCACCAATAATTATCCATATCGGTAAACTTATTTTTATAATTTTTATCTGCCGTTACCTGACCGCCTGTGTTTGACATTCCGTCATTTATGGCAGGAACACTGTCTGCGTCATTGCTGACATCATTATTTACCTGAACAGCTCCGCTCGGTGCCTTTTTATCACTGCTGTTCACTTCCTGCATCAAAGCATATATAGAACCGTTTTCGATAAAATCATTATATGTAAAGCAACAGTAACCGCTTATGTTTGGATTGTTTCTTCCGTCTGCTATGTGTGTTCTCAGTTCATTTGTTCCCGTTTCACCTTTCCACGCAGGAAGTGTGCTTGACGTCGTTCTGTAAGCACCTTCACCGATATAAAGTCTTACATCTGTGTCACTTACAACGTCAGACCACCAATTACACAACACTGTATAATCTGCAATCTCGTAGCCTATATTCCAATAAATTTGTGGCATAATATAGTCAACCCAACCATTTTTAACCCACGCTCTTGAGTCCGCATATATGGTGGAGTATGAACCGCCGCCTCTTGTGTCACTGCCCTCTGCCATCTCGTCTTTATTTGCCCAAATACCTCTCGGACTTATACCGAACTGTATTGACGGCTTTACTGAATGTAATCTCTCGTCAAGGGTTTGAACCAGCTTATTAACATTTGCCCTTCTCCAATCGGCTTTGTTGGGATATTCGTCTTTATGGAATGAATATGTTGTATCATCATTAAATGATGCATCAGGATAGAAATAGTCGTCCATATGTATTCCGTCAACATCATAATTTTCAACGATTTCAACCGCTCCGTTTACAATTAATTCAATTGACGCACTATCACCTGGATTGTAATACATTTTGCCATTGCTGTCTGTTAAGACAAGTCCCGGATTTAGTACCGCCGGATTGTTGCTTGCCAACTTGTTATTGTCGGAGGACGAATTTGTTATTCTGTACGGATTAATCCAAGCGTGAAGCTGTATACCCCTATTGTGCGCTTCCTCTACCGCAAACTGCAACGGGTCAAAGCCGTTATCGGGTGCAACGCCCTGAGTGCCTGTCAAATACTTTGACCAAGGGAATATGGACGAATTATAAAATGCGTCGCCGCAAGGTCTTACCTGCAAGAACACAGCATTAAAACCCATACTCTTACAGTTATCCAAAATCTCAATCATCTCACTTTTAAGTGTCTCTGAATTTGTTGTCTGTCTTGACGGATAATCTATGTTTGCAACGGTAGACACCCAAACCCCTCTGAGTTCAGTATCCTCCTCTGCGCGTACATTTACTCCCTCAGGAATATAAAAGGCTGCCGAAGAGATTACCGCACATAAAACCATAGCTAAAACTCTCAGCATAAATCCTTTACTGTTCTTCATAATTCCATTCATCCTTTCTGTATGTAGTTTTGGATTGGACAATCCATATTAAATATTTATGAATCTAAATACTTATTATTACATATACAAGTGATTTGTCCTGCATAAAGACATTATTATGATACAGTATATCACACTTTTTGGTAAAATTCAAATTAAAATGTTGTTACAATGCAGGCAAAACTGCTTATAACAGCGAAAATCAATATTTTTATTTGACTTTTTTTTGATTTTATTGTATACTGTTAGGCAGTATTTACTATATTGCAGTGAGGCGGTGAACAATATTGGATTACGCATCAGTTACAAAGCAAGGCGAAAAGGGATACAATACTGATTATCTCACGGTTTTCAAGGATGAAAGCAGCTATTGCTTTGCACTTGCAGACGGCCGCGAAACACCGATTGCAGCTGAAATTGCTGTTCGATCTGTAATTGGCGACTTTAAATCTTCAGGCATAATCACCAAGACCTCTGTTCCCGACTTCTTTAGCAACGCAAGTCAAAAAATAGATAATTACGAACTGCCCGTGCGTGCGTGTATGTCCTTTATGCTGACAGACGGCTCGGTTGCGGTTTGGGGTAATATAGGCGACTGCCGTATATATCTTTTGCGTGATAAACTTCTGTACGAAATCACACCTGACCACAGCAGTGCCTATGCATTATACGAGGCAGGCGAAATCAGATATCCCAAAATCAGACGTCAAAACACAAGATACAATCTTACCCGTATACTGGGAAAGGGACTTAATTCAACACCCGACTACTCTCAGCCCGAGGTGTTGCGTCCTGGCGACAGCTTTCTTATATGCTCTGACGGCTTTTGGGAAAACATTCACGAGCGGCAGGTCGAAAAAACTTTAAAGCGTTCTTCCTGCGCTCAGGATTGGCTTAACAGAATGGTTACAATAGTTGAAAAAAATATTACTCATAAAAAATACACGAGGTTTCGGGATTCATACTCAGCTATTACAATTAATGTATAGTATTAAAATGCAAAGAAAGGCATTGGTAACTTAATATGAAAAAAAGATTATGTATCACGCTTACAGCACTTATGGCTGTATTTACAAGCGTAATGTCTGTTTACGGAGTAAATGAGGACTCTTCTTCGGTAACAATCAGCCAAATCGAAGTTGTTGACTATGTCATATATGCAGGTGCGGCATTGTTTTTGCTTGGAATGATATTTATTCTCCTTGCTCTGTTTTTAAAACAATCAAACAAAACGACAATTTCCGAGAATGAACCTGAGTCTTTATATGATGAACACATCTCTGACGTTTCGGAAGCCGATACAGAGGACACCTTAGATGAAGCTGATGACACAGAGATGTCCAATGATGACAATAATGATGACAATATAGAAGAAATTGAGGACGAAAATCTCACCGACGAAAACGATATTTCCGAAGAACAAGAAAATACAAATACAGATGATGTCCCCGAAGATATAGAAGAAATTGCAGAGCCTGAGATTACCGAACCTGAGGTTGTTGAGCCTGAACTTCCGTCTATCAGAATTACATTTACGGGAACAAACAATCCCGATTTGAAAATTCTTGAATTTAAAGACTCGGCAACAATCGGAAGAAAGTCAACCAACGATTTGATGATCTCCGACAACGCTGTATCAGGTATTCATTGTAAAGTTTATGCTGAAAATGATGAAGTTTATATCGAAGATTTAGGTTCTACAAACGGAACAATCTTAAACGGCTCAGGCATAACGAAAGAAGTTTTAAAATCTGACGATTTGTTGGTTTTGGGCAAAAAGCAGTACAGAATAAATATCTCGCAGAGCGTTTTATAAAATACGCAATTTATGGAAAGAGGCCTCATATTTGAGGTCTTTTTTTGTGATGTATTTTGCTTCATTGCTATCGGGTATGTAGCAGTGTGGCATTGGACAATTATTCAAAGTAAAATAATCGCGAGACAAACTCCTTGCAGTATTGTACAAAATTTTTAAATTTTAAAAAATATTATTCAAAAATGTATAGACAATTGACAAAAAATATATTATAATTTTATTGTACATATATTATATTTAACAAATAAAATATAAAAATAGGTGATTGTAAAATGAGAAATCGCTAAATTGTGGATAACTTTCACCAAAGCCCTCTATGTAGTAAAGGAGGGTGGCACGCAAAGCGTGACGGGAGGATTGTTGATACCACGGAAAACAATCCCTCAGTCACTTCGTGACAGCTCCCTTTACACAAGGGAGCCTCCAAGTAGAGAAGATATATAAGAGTATATTTCAAAATATCCCTATTCTAAGCGACTTTTGACTTTTACAAACGGCTAAAATATAAAAAATATAAGGAGACGTACAATGAAAACAGAACTGTTAATTATGGCTGCAGGTATGGGAAGTCGTTTTGGAGGTTTAAAACAGATAGAACCTCTCGGCCCTAATGGTGAGATTATTCTTGATTTTTCAGTTTACGACGCTGTTAAAGCAGGCTTTGACAAGGTTGTATTTGTTATTAAGAAGGAAATCGAAAAAGATTTCCGTGCCGCTTGCGGAAAGCGTATCGAAAAAATGATTGATGTTGACTACGCTTTTCAAGAAAAAGATGACCTTCCTGACGGATTTACTCTGCCTAAGACTCGCGAAAAACCCTGGGGAACCGGGCAGGCAGTTTTATCCGCCAAGAACATAATAACATCTCCGTTTGCAGTAATCAATGCGGACGACTATTACGGCAGAGAATCATTTGAGATTATATATAACCATCTTGTTTCCGACAGCGATATGTGTATGGTTGGCTATAAGCTTGGAAACACAATCACCGACAACGGCACAGTTACACGCGGAGTGTGTGAAACCGAAAACGGATACTTAACTAAGATAACCGAATGCAGCGGTCTTGACAAAAATTCCGAATATCCTATGGACACTATTGTTTCTATGAATATGTGGGGATTGGATACAGGAGTATTCAACTTTCTGGAAGAGCAATTTCCATTATTCTTAAAGGATAATATAAACGAACCTAAAAAAGAGTTCTTACTACCCACTATATTGAACGACAGAATGAATAAAGAAAACAAAAAAATCAAGGTTTTAAGCACCGACTCACAGTGGTACGGCGTTACATACCGCGAGGATTCTCCCGGTGTTTCCGCCGCAATGCGGGAATTTATCGGCAAGGGAATGTACGACTTTAAATAAGCCAATATAAAAGACCAGACCTGCTAAATAAAGTCAAGAGAAAAGTTTGACTTTATTTAGCAGGTCTTTTTCTTACGATATTACTTCAAAACACATTTGCGGAACCTCCTCATAAACATCCGCAAACACAGCAAGCACTTCTCCCATATAGCTGCGCAAATCTTTCGTAGTGGTCGAATGTTACGAATATCAATCCGTCATTAGAAAACAATAATCTTTGCTTGTTTCGATAACCACCGGTATAATTTATATCCGCCTCATACCAAATACGCCCGTTCGCTCCGAGCGCTGTTGCCATACCCGCTTGTATGGCTTCTATTCTTTCAAGCCGGCATCCGCAGTTAGGATGCAATTGCGGCTCACCTATCCTGATTAAGTCATCATAAGAAAATATTCTTCCGTTTCTTGTTTCACATTTGTAACATGTCGTGGGTTTTACAAATGTTCGCCACCTTATCCAAGTTTTACTGTATTGCATTTTATCACTCCAATCAAGTTTATTGTATTTTCAGTATACAATAAATCAGAGTGACATTTTGTACCATATTCCTATTTTATCACAATTTGCTTTTTTTGCAAATGAAATATTTAATTTTGAGGTTATTACGGATTATTGATAGTCGGAAACCCTTGATTTTACTGCGTCTTCGTATAAGTCCTGTAAGAACACGCGCACCAACTTCAAAGGGCTGTAGCAAAATGATTTTTAAATATCAATTTGCACAAAACAGTCCTCTAAAACAAAGAAAATCTCCCGAAACACAGCTTGATTTTGCTGTGTTTTAGGAGATTTTTTGTGCAATATTTTTTCAAAAGGCTATTTTGCTACAGCCCCAATCTTTTTATTCTTCTCCGACTTTATTACTGTCTTCCTCTTCTTCCTCATCGGGAAGTACAGTAACAATTGCCTTTTCTATTCTGTGGTCTATAACAGATGTAACCTTTATTATCATTCTGTTTGTTTCAATCTGCAACATCTCACCGTCGGCAGGAATTGTTTGAATTTCGTTTAAAATAAAACCGGCAAAGGTATTATAGTCACCATCTTCTATTTTAACGCCTAATTCTTCTTCAACACATTCAATATCCGTACCGCCGTATACAAGCCATCTGTCATCACCAATCTTTTTGATGCTCTCGTCTTCCATTATCTCAGGCTCGTCATATTCGCTGTATAACTCACCTACAATTTCTTCTATCAAGTCCTCCTGAGTGACTATACCCTGAAAACCGCCGTATTCGTCCATAACAACGCCCATATGCTCATTCTCGCGTTGCATCTGCGACAACAGCTCATCAGCCTTTACAGTATCAGGTATAAAGTATACATCACGCATAATTTTATTAATATCTGTATCGCCGTTTAATATAAGTCTGTAAAAGTCACGGCTTGTCACAACACCTATTACATTATCGACACTTTCATTGCAGACAGGATATCTTGTATGATTTGTTTCGTCAATAATTTTACGCCACTCATCAATTCCGTCTTCTAACCACAAGATAACAACTTCTTTTCTGTGTGTCATAATTTCCTCAACGGGCTTGTCGTTCATTTCAAAAATATTATGTATCATCTGCTTTTCATCATCATCAATAGCACCGCTTTCGGAACCGATATCAACCATCATTCTTATTTCTTCCTCGGTAACTTCTTCGCCTATATCCTCATTTTTGACGCCGAACACATAAGAAATCGCTGTTCCGACAGCCACAAATGCAATTAGAAACGGCTTCATAATACTCGTTACAAACATAGAATATCCCGAAAAAGCCAACGCTATATTCTCTGCTGATTTTGCCGCAATTCTTTTCGGGACAAATACAGCAAAGACGCTATGCACTATCCATATAACAAGAACTATGATAAGCATAGTTAATATATGTATCCACATTGATGAACACGCTCTGCCTATAAAACAGAAAATCGGTCTATACAACAGCAAGGCACCAAGAGACGCAAACGCAATATTCAGCAGTATTGCGAATAAGTCCATCCCATCCATAACCGACGCAGAGCTTTTTTCCAAAAGCTTTAATAAGCGTTTTGCTTTTTTATTACCATCCTCGGCAGTTTGTTTAAGCCAAGCATCACCTATAACAACATTTGCTGTTTTTGCAATTGTATTTAAAACAATCAACACAAACAACACAACTGTAACTGTAAACAATAATCGGGGGGGCAATGAATCCAAAATTAATCAATTCCTTTCAATATGTTAATTTTTTATTAATATTTTATTCCAAATAATCTTTAAGCTTTCTGCTTCTGCTTGGATGTCTGAGCTTACGAAGTGCCTTAGCCTCAATCTGACGTATACGTTCACGTGTTACATCAAATTCTTTGCCTACTTCTTCAAGAGTTCTCGCTCTGCCGTCGTCTAAGCCGAAACGCAATCTAAGCACTTTTTCCTCTCTTGGGGTAAGGGTGCTGAGAACGTCAACAAGCTGTTCCTTCAAAAGTGTGGCCGTTGCGGCATCTGATGGTGCAGGCGCATCATCATCCTGAATAAAGTCGCCCAAATGGCTGTCCTCTTCCTCACCTATGGGTGTTTCAAACGAAACAGGCTCCTGTGCGATTTTCATTATTTCGCCAACCTTGTCCACAGGCATATTAACTTCCTTTGCAATCTCCTCAGGTAATGGGTCACGTCCCAACTCCTGCACAAGCTGACGTGATGCACGTACAAGCTTGTTTATGGTTTCTACCATATGAACGGGTATGCGTATGGTTCTCGCCTGGTCAGCAATCGCTCTTGTTATTGCCTGACGTATCCACCAGGTTGCATAGGTACTGAACTTATATCCCTTGGTATAGTCAAACTTGTCAACCGCCTTTATAAGTCCTAAGTTACCCTCCTGAATTAAATCAAGAAAGAGCATTCCTCTGCCAACATATCTTTTTGCAATACTTACAACCAATCTGAGATTTGCCTCTGCAAGCTTTTTCTTAGCCTCTCTGTCACCCTCTGACATTCTGCGTGCAAGTTCTGCCTCTTCCTCACCTGTCAAAAGGTCCACCTTACCTATTTCCTTTAAATACATACGGACAGGGTCATCCATACTGACGCTGCTCGGAACCGACATATCATTGAGTTCCTCTTGTGTTATCTCAAGCTCGTCATCATCGGTTAAGTCAATATCATCCTCATCCTCTAAACCACCCGAAATCTCTACACCGTGCTTTTCCAGGTATTCAAACATTTTTTCAATCTGGTCGGCATCAAGCTCTAATTCTTCCAGCTTATCATTTACCTCTTTATAGCTCAATATTCCCTTCTTTTTGCCTTCTTCAAGCAGCATTTGAATAACCTGCTTACGTGTCAATTTCTTTTGAGCCTTATTTTCTTCCATTCAAACCATCCTTTCAACTCTCACCCTAAATATATATTATCTACTTTTTGTTCGCTTTTTCTTTTAACAGCTTGTCCAACGCTGCCAAATCACCGTTTTCCATCATCTCTTCCTCCTTGATTTTATCCATTTCTCCCATTATTGTTTTAATGGGCTGAATACAAGCCTTTTTCTTATCTCTTGTATTCTTATCATCAAGTAATATTTTTGCTATCCTTCCTCTTTTTTCAGGTTCAAACGTCTCCAATATTTCATTAATATTTACAACATCATTATTTTCATACTGCTTAAATATAATTTCCGCTAACTCCCTGTGCAGAGGGTCTGAAAAATTTTCTTCAGACATTCCGTTTTCAACAGCTATCTTATATACATCCCTCTCACAAAGCAGGTTCAGCACAAGCTGTTCAGCATTAAAAATTCTGACATCTATATTGGTTCTGTTCAGCTCATTTTGTTTGCGGCGTTCAAGCTGTTGCAATCGTCTTTCCTCACTTAAGTCAAGATTTTTCCTGATCGCCTCAACAACGCTATTTAGTGCATTGGCAGATACACCCGACTTTTCCTCAACCCTTTTTAAATATATCTCATATTCCACAGGGCTTTTGATATCGGCTAAGACCGCCGCCGCTCTTTCGGTAAACTCAATCCTTTGCTCAGGGCTTGCAAATTCTTCCTTGTTAAGCAAATCACCTGTATATTCCTTTTGAATTTCGTCAATTCTATACTCAATCAAAGGCTTTGCGTTTTCTATTAAAACCTTAAACAAATCTCCGCCCTTATTCCTGACAAATTCATCAGGGTCCTTGCCGTCGGTTACGGTTAAAACTTTAGTCTTTATTCCGTTTTTGCTCAGTATCTCTCCTGCACGGAGAGTTGCTTTTTTGCCTGCCTCGTCTGAGTCATAACACAGAACTGCCTTGCCGCCGTATCTCTTGACAAGCTTTGCCTGCTCGTCCGTAAAGGCGGTACCAAGCGAGGCAACCGCATTATTTATCCCTGCCTGATGCAGCGAAATAACGTCCATATACCCCTCCATTAACAAGAGACTGCCCGAATTATCACTTTTTGCAAGGTTTAAGCCAAATAGGTTTTCTTTCTTTTTAAATACAATTGTTTCAGGGGAGTTAAGATATTTGCCCGTATTGCTGTTCTCTATCATTATTCTTCCGCCAAAGCCTATTATATTGCCTTGAACATTTATTATGGGATACATTATTCTTCCGTCATAGAACGAATCATAATACGAGCCGTTATCTCTTATTTTAACAAGTCCTGCCTCGTATATGTCGTGTTCCTTATATCCCTTATTCTTTAGGTATAGCAACAAATTATCCCAACCCTCAGGAGCATATCCCAAGCCAAACATCTTTATGGTGGAATTTTTTATTCCTCTGTTTTTCAAATACTTAAGAGCCTCGGTTCCGTTTTCGCCTGCAAGATTTGAGTAAAAATATCTTGCGGCATCAGCATTAATTTTATAGATAAGCTGTTTTTTATCGGCAATATCCTTTGATTTGCCGCTGCTGTTTTTAAACTCAGGGATAGGAACTTTTGCCCTGTCGGCAAGAAGCTTGACAGCATCCATAAAATCAAGATGCTCCGCCGCCATAATAAAGTGTATAACATTGCCGCCAACCCCACAGCCAAAACAGTGAAAAACCTGTTTTTCAGGTGAGATTGAGAGCGAGGGCGACTTCTTGTCATTGTGCAATGGGCATAGAGCCGCATATCGGCTTCCCATACGCTTAGGTTTGGTGTATTCTGATATAACGTCTACTATATCATTTTTTTCAACTACTTCATCAATAAAGTCCTGAAAGTCAACACTTGCCACAAAATACACCCTCCTTCAACAATGATTATTTTCTCTTAGATTAAAATATTTCGACATAACTTTTAAATTTCCTCTTTTTTATCAAAATAACCACACCTATATTATTAAATTTTATTTGACAAATTATTGCTTTTATTATAAAGTATAAGTAAATGAGAGGATAAGATTATGATGCAAAATAAAATTCCGCTATCCATACGGCTAAAAAAAATATACGACATAATGCCCGAATGCGATTGCTTTGCAGATATAGGAACAGACCACGCATATCTGCCTGTGTATATGTGTGCTACGGGCAAATGCAAGACAGCAATCGCCTCTGATATTGTTCCCGGCCCGCTTAAGCGTGCAAATGCGACTATATTAAAATTCGGTATGAGCGATAAAATATCGGTAAGGTTAGGTCCCGGAGTTTCAACGCTGTCATCATACGAGGCTGACGTTGTATCCATTGCAGGTATGGGAGGACTGATAATAGCGCAGATTTTAGAGCAAGGCAGAGATGTATTAAAAAATACGGCAAAAATTATAGTACAGCCAATGACCGCAGTTGAAGACCTGCGTGAGTATCTGTATAAAAACAATTGGAACATAGAACAGGAATATCTCGTAAAAGAAAATGATAAGCTGTATAACATTCTTTCAATCAGCTCGGCAGACAGTAATACTGCTTTTGAGCCTGATGATATTGATATTTTTATAGGCAGACACCTGATTGAAGATAAACCTGATTTATATAATGAATACTTAGAACGAAAAATATTTAAGCTTGACAAAATGATTGCAGGACTTAAAAAGTCTTCTTCCGAAACTTCTGCGGATAAAATAAAAGAATGTGAAGTTTTGCTTAATAAAACAAAAAAGCTATTGGAGGACTCAAAGAATGTATAAAGTAAAAACCGTTGCTGATGTAATTGAAGAATTAGCGCCTAAGGACTTAGCCGAAAGCTGGGATAATGTGGGTTTGATGGTAGGCGATATGGAGCAGAATGTAAATAGGATATTCGTATGCCTTGATATAACATCTGAAAACGTGGCACAGGCAATATCAATAGGTGCCGATATGATTGTGTCCCACCACCCTCTTATATTTTCACCTATGAAACGTGTTATCGAAAGTGATGTATCAGGCAGTATTGTTCGTGCCCTTATCCAGAATAATATTTCAGCTTACTCTGCCCACACAAACCTTGACCACGCAACAGGCGGTACAAATGACGCATTGGCGTACAAATTGGGGCTTGAAAACGTAAGACGTTTTACCGACGAAGAATGTTGTGACGAATTCGGCAAACCAATATGCAACATCGGCAGAGTCGGCACTCTTGAATATCCAATGACAATAGAGGACTTTGTCAGCTTAACCAAAAGTGTTTTGGGTTGCAGTTCGATAAAATATGTGGGCACCCCCGGTGACACAGTAACAACAGTTGCAGTATGTTCAGGCTCAGGCGGTGACGGCATTTATTCTGCATATCACGCAGGTGCTGATGTGTATGTTACTGCTGATGTCCGTCACCACGAGGCACAGCTCGCCTTTGAATTAGGCTTAAATCTGATAGATGCCGGGCACTTTGAAACAGAAAATACAGTATGTGAATTTATGAAGGACTACCTTGAAGAAAACCTCCCGGGAATTTCGGTTGTTTCCTCAACTGCAGAGCCTTATTTAAAATAATAATATATAAGCGGCAGAGTTTGTTTCTGCCGCTGTTATTTTTTAAATCGCAACGTTATTGTCGTTCCCTTATCCACTACACTTTCAATGGCAATCTCTGCATCGTGATAGATTGCCCCGTGCTTTACAATGGACAAGCCAAGACCTGTTCCGCCCTCTGCCTTTGACCTGCTTTTGTCAACACGATAAAATCTTTCAAATACTCTGTTCACAGAGTCTTCAGGTATACCTATTCCCGTATCGCTTATTTCAAAAGTCACACAATCCTTAAGATTTTCAATATGTATATTAACTCTGCCATTGTCTTTGTTGTATTTTATCGCATTGTCGCATAAATTATATACCATCTCATATATAATTTGTCTTGCCCCGTTTATTACTGCGTTTTCTCCGTCAATGCTGAATTTTACATTCTTCTTGTCCGCCGCAGGCTTTAACTCATCAACAATTTCACGGGTTAATCCGTCCAACTCTATATTCTCAAGCATAAAATAATCGCTCTTTTCATCAAGTGCAGATATTTTGATAATATCATTTACAAGAGAAATCAGCCGTTGTGCCTCCGAATAAATTGTATTTGAAAAATCAACGACAGTATCATTGGGAACATTTCCCTCTTTCAACAGTTCCGCAAAACCCGATATTGACGTAAGGGGTGTTTTAAGTTCGTGGGAAACATTTGCAGTAAATTCACGTCTTATTGACTCTGCCTTTGCAGTTTCCGTAACATCTATAATCACCATAACCGCTCCGACGATTTTATCATTTTCTTTCACTGGATTGGCAATCAAATTGCACATTTTATCATTACATTCAAGAATTCCCATATGCTTTTTGCCATTTAGTGCAGAAGTTACTGTATCTCTGAATTCACGTGTTCTGTTCAAGGACAAAACATTGTTATCCGTAATCTGAGAATTTAACAATTTTAACACCGCAGAATTATATGATAATATCTTCTCATCCTCATCAATGACGATAAAGCCCTCACTCATATTCTCGGTTATTAATCTGAATTCCTCTTGATTATGCTTTGCCTCGCTGACTTGTTTGTCAATCATCTTTTTCTGATGCAGAATTTTAAGCAATAGCGGAGATAACTCCTCGTATGTTTCAGCCTCTCCCACATTATCCAAATCAATTGAATTTATAGGCTTTATAATACTTTTAGATACCTTAGACGATAAAACCAACGACAGTATAAAGATTATAATAAATATCACAAGCATTGGCTGAGCCAGACCGAGCATAATAGTAAGCAGCGAATATTGAGTTGTGGAAATTCTCAAAACCGTTCCGTCTGTCAATCTACGGGCATAATATATGGTTTTTTCCGTAAGTGTTTTGGAATATCTCGTACTTGTGCCTGCTCCGTTTTCCAATGCGGCTATAAATTCCTCTCTGCCCGAATGATTATCCATTAAAGCAACGTCCGCCTCTGTATCTGCAAGAACGGTTCCGTCTTTGTCTATCAGGGTAACCCTTTTGTTATTCTGCTTAAAATCAGCAAAAAACCCATTTTTGTTCTCCTCTATGGCATACTGAATATAATCAGCCTCACTTTTAAGCTCTGCCTCAAGCTGTTGTTCAAAAAAACCGTACAGCATTCCCATAATCAAAATCATACTTAAAAGCAGAACAATTATCGAAGTATAAAAAACCGAGCGAAATATCTTACTCGTCATACTCGCTTCCTCCAATTTTATATCCCACGTTTTTTACAGTTTTAATCAAACTGCCTGCACTCTTCAGTTTAACACGCAGTTTTCTGATATGCACGTCTAAGGTTCTTGACTCCTCATAGTATTCGCCCCACACCTTGCCGAGCAAGGCATCACGGCTCACAACATCTCCGTTGGCCTCCAACAAAACATTAAGCAGCATATATTCTTTGTACGAGAGATTTATTTCCTCTCCGCCAACCTTGATTATATGTTTTTTAGGATTGACATAAAGAGAGTCTATAATATATATCTTTTCCTTGTCATCTTTTCTGCCTGCCCGTCTCAGCACTGCCCTGACACGCGAGATTAGTTCTGTCATTCCGAAAGGCTTTGATATATAGTCATCCGCACCCATATCAAGACCTGTGACCTTATCAAATTCACTGTCTTTAGCAGTAAGCATAATAACAGGTATATTCTCTGTCCTCTTACTTTCTCTTATCTTCTTTAAAATAGACAAACCATCCTCTTGCGGTAACATTATATCAAGCATAATAAGTAACGGCTCTTCCTTCTCTATTTCTTGCCAGAATTCAAATGGTGCCGCAAAATCTTTAACTTCATATCCCTCTTTGCAGAGAGCGTAGCTAACCAGCTTTCTTATATTGTCATCATCTTCAACAAGATAAATCACCGCAACTCACCTCTCATATTCCTATCTTATAATAATTATATCACTAAATCAAATTTCTTCAATAGCAAATTATAAAGATTTATGAGAACCTGTTATGGAATATATTACCCATTCGGCAATATTTTCTGCGTGGTCGCCTATTCTCTCAAAGTATTTTGCAATCATCAGCAAATCAATTAATGCTTCAGGAGCATCAGAGCTGTTTCTCACACCTGAAATCAATTCATTTTTAACCTTTTCAAAAAGGTCATCAACAACATTGTCATATTGTATAACCGAACGTGCAAGCTCCAGGTCTTTTTTCACAAATGAGTCTACGCTGTCGGTAACCATCTTAATTGTGGCTCTTGCCATATCCGCAATATGAATATTTTTGCTAAGTTCTAAATTATTAACAAAGCAAGCAATCTCAGAAATATCCGCCGCCTGGTCGCCTATTCTCTCCATATCCGAAATCATTTTAAGCGCCGACGAAATCGTTCTCAAATCGTGTGCCACGGGTTGTTGCTGAAGTAACAGCTTCATACAAATATTTTCAATATCTCTTTCCTTTTGGTCAATTTCTCTGTCCGCTTGAATAACATCTTCTTTTAAATTCACATCGCCATCAATCAGATATTTGGCTGCCTTGGATATAACCTCTTCACACAACGAACCCATAATTATCAGTTCATTATTCAAATCATTCAACTGTCTGTCAAAACGGTTTCTCATTATCCAAACCTCCCTGTTATATAATCCTCTGTGCGTTTATCAACGGGGTTAGAAAACATTTTTTCGGTATTACCATATTCCACAATTTCTCCCAACAAAAAGAACGCCGTCATATCCGCAACACGAACAGCCTGCTGCATATTATGTGTTACCATAATTATGGTATACTTCTCTCTCAGTTCTACCGCTAAGTCCTCGATTTTTGAAGTGGAAATCGGGTCAAGCGCAGATGTAGGCTCATCCATCAGCAATATCTCAGGCTCAACCGCAAGAGCGCGTGCAATACAAAGTCTTTGCTGTTGACCGCCGCTCATAGATAGCGCACTCTTTTTCAGTCTGTCCTTGCACTCGTCCCAGATTGCCGCCTGTTTAAGTGACCTTTCCACTATCTCATCAAGTTTGACCTTTGACTTTATTCCGTGTATTCTCGGACCATATGCAATGTTGTCGTATATGCTCATAGGGAATGGGTTTGGCTTTTGAAATACCATTCCCACACGCTTTCTCAAGTCTGTTACGTCTATGTCTTTGTATATATCTGTGCCGTCTAATGTAATCTTGCCCGTAACTCTGCAACCCTCAACCAAGTCATTCATACGATTTAAAGTCTTTAAGAATGTAGACTTTCCGCATCCTGACGGACCTATAAGAGCAGTAATTTTATTTGATTGAACAGAAATATTAATGTCCTTAAGTGCGTGATTTGTGTCATAATATAAATCTAAATGCTCTGTTTTTATGGTTTCCTTCATCACTTTTGCTCCTCCTTTTTCAAACATTTAGCGGTGATTTTTGCCGCCATATTTATCACAAAGGTCAATATCAAAAGAATTGCCGCAATGGCAAAGGCTATATCAAATTCACCTCTCTCCTTGGCGTACATATACAAAGCCACAGTAAGAGTAGAACCCGCCTGATTTGGCATAGGTGCATCAAGTATTCCTATAAGCTCATTTGCCATACCTGCGGTAAATAACAACGCCGCACTCTCGCCGACAATTCTGCCGATAGACAGAATACAGCCTGTGACAATTCCGTCTATTGAAGATGGCAGTACGACTGTTCTTATCATTCTCCATTTTCCGCTTCCGAGGGCAAGAGAGCCTTCTCTGTAACTGTCAGGAACAGTTTTAAGACTCTCCTGAACGGTTCGTATGATAGTCGGCAGTGTCATAATCACAAGTGTCAACGCACCTGCTACCAGGCTTGTTCCCAATGAAAAGAATTGAACAAAAATCAACATACCCACAAGTCCGTAAATAATCGAAGGTATACCTGCAAGTGTTTCTGTTGCCACCTCTATTGCCCGAACAAGTTTTTTATTTTTTGCATATTCGTTCAGGTATACAGCCGCTCCCACACCGATTGGCAAAACCACCAACAGTGTCATTATAACTATGTATAATGTATTTAATATATTGGGAAGTATACCGATTGTTTCCCTTACAAGGCTGGGTTTGGTGCTGATCAGCTTAAAGCTGATATTGCCTAATCCCCTGTACAATATATAGCCAATCAAACCTACAAGGAACAGAACAATAATTGCCGCAGAGAAATACATACACAGCTTTAAAATAAAATCCTTGAATTTCCTTTTACATTTTACTTTATGTTTCACATTTCTACCTCTTTTTCTCTTTTATACCAAAATTGAGTATAAGGTTAATAATAAGTATAAAGATAAACAGCACAAGAGCTATTGAAAAAAGTGCATCTCTATGAAGCCCCGACGAATACGACATTTCAGATGCCACTGCTGTTGTCAAAAATCTTACACTGCCGAATAATTTAGGCATATTTGATGCGTTTCCCGATACCATCATAACCGCCATCGCTTCGCCTATTGCTCTGCCTATACCAAGTACGACAGATGTCATAATTCCGCTTTTGGCGGCAGGAACAACTATTTTGAAAGTCGTTTCCGTCTTTGTTGCCCCAAGTGCCAGCGAACCTTCCTCATACTCTTTGGGAACGGCTTTTATTGCTGTTTCGGACACACTTATTACCGACGGCAAAATCATAATTGACAATACAATTATTGCAGAGAATAGGTTTGCTCCGTCAGGAATATTAAAAATCTCTCTGACAAACGGAACAATCACTATCATTCCCACAAGTCCATAAACAACAGATGGTATTCCTGCGAGAAGTTCAACTGCTGATTTCAATGCTGTTCCGCATTTTTTCGGTGCCGCCTTTGCTATGTATATTGCCGACAGAACTCCAATCGGTACGCCTATTATTATAGCTCCTAATGTTCCGAAAACCGACGTTGATATAAAAGGCAGTATTCCGTACATTGGCTCTGCGGCGGTAGGCTTCCAAACCTCGCCGCAGATAAACTTGACAAAACATATTTCCTTTATGGCAGGTATTCCCGAAACAAGCAAAAAGGCTGTGATTATAATGACAAAAGCAAGTGCCGCAATACCGCAAACCATAAAAAACGTATTCATCAGCTTTTCTATTACTTTCAGCCTTGATTTCCTCATATTTCTTCCCTCAACTTATCTTACAACAGGGATTGCTCCTGCCTTTTCGATTAATTCGTCTGCCGCACTGCTTGTGGCAAATTCAAAAAAGTCTTTTGCCGCACTGCTCAGCTCACTGCCTGTTTTTGTTACAAGCACAAAGTTTCTCTGAATTTTATAACTTCCGTTTTGGATTGTTTCCTTTGAAGGCGAAACATTATCTACCTTTATCATCTTAACGCTGTCCTTAACAGATGCCAATGAGGCATAGCCAATGGCATTCGGATTGCTTGATACTGTCTGAATTACATCACCCGTTGAGGTTAGCTCCTGTGTATACTTGCACTTATCTGTTGTCTTTGTGATAGACTCAAAACCATCTCTTGTGCCTGATGCAGCCTCTCTGCCTATCAATACAATTGCCTGATCGTCGCCGCCGACTTCCTTCCAATTACTAATCTCACCTGTGTAAATCTTGGCAATCTGTTCTACACTTAAATTTTCAATTGGGTTTTCGTTGTTCACTATAACAGCTATACCATCAATTGCAACAACTGTACCTGTCAGATTAGCCTTTTCCTCGTCCTTTAAATCTCTGCTGGACAGACCTATGTCACATCTGCCCTCTGATACTGCCTGTATTCCTGCACCTGAACCCGTTGGATTGTATGTAACCTTTGTGTCCTTCTTTTCTTCCATATAGGCTTCGCTTAAATAGCCTATAACTTTCTCCATTGATGTTGAACCATCAGTTGATACTGTGCTTTGCTGCGGTGTGGTTTCTGTGACTTGCGAACTCTGTTGCTCGGAACAGCCAACCAACACACCTAAAATTAAACTTACTGTTAAAATAACTCCTGCGATTTTTTTCATTAAAATCACTCTCCTTAATAAATATTTTGTTTTTTTACAGTATAATATTTGTTATGTTAATTCCAAAAGCAAAGTTATGTAAATTGTATGTAAACATACAAAAAAACAGTATGCAAAAACGCATACTGTTCTTTGTCGTAATATTCTATTCTTATTCTTTGCCGTCCCAGCAATATGTGCAAAGCTTGCACTTATCCATACCTATTGCCTCGATTATGCCGTCTAAGGTCTGGAATTCCAATGATGCAAAGTTAAATCTTTCACAGATTGCTTTTCTCAAAGCTTTTCCTCTCTCAGTATCAGGCTTGCTGTATTCTTCAATATGGTTAAGTCCCTCTTCGCCCTCTAAGTCAACGATTACCCTTCTTGTAATCAAGTCCATTTCACTTGTGGAACTTGAAAAGTTCAAGTATTTACAGCTATACATAATAGGCGGACAAGCAGAGCGCATATGAACCGCCTTGGCTCCGTTTTCATATAAAAACTCTACTGTTTCTTTAAGCTGAGTTCCTCTTACGATAGAGTCGTCAACAAAGAGCAGGTTCTTATCCTTAATAAGCTCGTGAACGGGTATCTGCTTCATTTTAGCAATCTGATTACGTTCCTTTTGCTTTGTGGGCATAAAGCTTCTCGCCCAGGTCGGAGTGTATTTTATAAACGGTCTTGCAAATGGTACGCCCGACTGATTTGCATATCCTATTGCGTGGGGAGTACCTGAGTCAGGAACACCTCCCACATAGTCCAAGTCTTTGACATTATCCGCCTTTTTATCGTTTTCAGCCATTATCATTCCGTTTCTGTAACGCATAGCCTCAACTGTTACACCCTCATAGGTTGAGGTAGGATATCCGTAATAACTCCAAAGAAATGAACATATACGCATTTCTTCGCCTTTGGGCTGTAATTGCTTAGTGCCATCAGCCGTAATTTCAACAATTTCGGCAGGTCCAAGCTCGTACTCCAAATCATAGCCCAACTTCTGACACGCAAAAGATTCAAAAGATACACAATAGCCGTTTTCGTTTTTACCAATCAAGATAGGCAATCTGCCATACTTATCACGTGCCGCAACAATTGCACCATCGTCCTTCAAAATCAAAATAGAGGCTGTGCCGTCTATCTTATCCTGGACAAACTTTATTCCGTCTGCAAAGTTGTCCTTTTGGCTGAGCAATGCCGACACGAGTTCGGCTGAATTAATATTTCCGCCTGTTCTTGCATCAAAGTGACCGCCTACATCGGTCAAATACTCGTCAATCAGCTCATCCGCATTATTTATAATGCCGATAATACAAATCGCATAAGAACCCAAGCGTGAACGTATAAGCAACGGCTGTGGGTCGTAGTCGCTTATGCAGCCTATTGCAGAGGTGCCTGACATTTCCTCAAATATATTTTCAAACTTTGTTCTGAACGGAGAATTCTCTATTTTATGAATTTTCCTCTGTAAGCCGATTTCTTTATTATATGCCGCCATTCCTCCTCGCCTTGTTCCCAGGTGAGAATGATAGTCTGTTCCAAAAAAAGCATCAGATACTGCATCTGTCTTGCTTACTACGCCGAAAAATCCTCCCATTACAATCATACCTTTCTGACTTATTTGAAATAAAACCCGTGCAACAACACAAGCCTGTTTTGTGTCCAACGTGACTAATTATATCACTGTTTATACCGCTTGTCAAATTATATTTCTTTCAAATCAGATATGACAGACTACTATTTTATATTATACTATTTAATTGTATATATCGTTTCCATTTCAATAGTACCTTTAAATTTTTTATCTTCGTTTTTTAACAGAGAAAAATCATCTATTAATGCCAAATCGACTATCGCCACCGAATAATGAATCGTAGTTTTCCCCAAATTGTCGTTTTCAATTTCAAACATCAGTATGTAATCCACATCAAGATACGGTATTACTTTAGATGATTTAGCTGCAATCGACGTATATATTGTGGAAAAATTATCGTTATCAATAATTTTATGAAACAATTTTTCAAGACCATTTTGTTTTTCAATATTTAATTTAAATTCTTGTAACTTTATTGCATCAGATTTACTTTTACTAAACACATCTTTGCATTCTTCAAGATAAACCCTTATGCCATTTTGGGAACATTTATATGCTATAATATCAATATATGTTCTGTTAACCGCTCTGCCCTCACCAGTCAAAACACATCTATCCCCTTGTGCACCGGGATAACTTACGGCTAACAACTTACATTTGATTTTTTTATATAACTCCACACTTGCAAATGTAATAATATCTTCCTTTACATTTTCCATACTAAGTGGAGAAATATCTGTGATATCAAATTTATCAGCAGAAAATCCATTAATAAAATTCTTGATGGGTGCCTCATTCCATTTTATACTACATATAACATCTCTTTGTTTGTCCGTAAGTTGTAATTCTGTGGATAGAAAAAATATTGATTTAGTAGCTACGCTGTAGTGGGTGTTTAAAAAACGCAGTAAGTCATCATCATTTATAAAATAATTATGTTCAGAAATTTTTTCAAACGGCATTGCATCATCTATGTTTAATGCGGTTTTAAAAACATAGATTGCATTTTCATCGGTAAAAACATTGCCCTTTTCAATTATTTCTTTTACATACCTCTCCAACATATTCTCTTTGCTTATATTATCAAATAATTTTTTATATCCTCCTCTGCATGTATAATCATCGGGTCTGTTAACTTGTATTTCAGTAATTGTATTTTGAGCTCCAAGCAACATATTAACAAAATACAAAACACCTCTATCCGGATCCATAGCATGTCCAAAACGATTAATTTTAACTCTAAGTTTATCACCAAACCAATTAAATCGGGTGGATTCGGAAATTATTTCTTTTATTATATCCGTTGTATAATAACTAATTATTTTTTGATTTTGACTGACATAATCTGCTTGAAGAACAGAAAAATATTCATCAAAAGATGCAACAGATAAAAAACAATGCAACATATATCTTAATTTATCATCAATATCCTTAGAATACGCAATGCAAGACAGAGCATCTTCTTTTACGGCGAGATAATCCTTACCCTTTTCATTTTCCCAAGGAATAAAATACATAACAGCATTATTCTTGCATGCCATTGCAATTTCCAATTCATCAGTAAACTTTGCACCTCCTCCAAACTCTTGCTCCATTCCCTTAGAAACAGGTGAAATTTTCATCATTGGCGTTTTAAATTTTGCACTCCAATAACACACATCCGATCTTTGCATTTTATGATCATCTGTAGGAACTGCTGTTGAATACTCGATAATTAAAAGAGGATATTCATTATTATTCGATACAGCTGTTATGAGAACATCTATATCTTTTATTTTTCTGATTTTGTCTACAACAGAATCATCCGTTTGATTTTCTCCGCTAATTTTTTTCGTATAAATATTTTTGATTAATAGTTCGGAATTGTACCTCTTAATATACTCTTTAAAATCAAGCCCTTGTTCTAAAACTTCAGCATAAATTCTGATTTCATCAATATTCATAGTTTCACCATCTTTCTAAAAGTCAAAATATGTTCTTTTTTTCCTTTGGTCCTGTACGATTGTTGAAATGCACGAGAGGTATCATCAAGACTTGAGAAAGAATAATCTATAAGTTTCCATCCTATTTTTTCTGCAATACTTATCATATTTTTTTTCGCGTCATACATTTTTCCCGAAATCTTTCCATCTCCAATAACAATTACAGCTATACCATTTTCTTTCAACACAAGGTTACACTGTTCAAAAATTTCAATCAAATCTTTATTAAATTTCTCTTCCGTTCTTTTTAAACTTGAATATTCACGTCGTGATCCGATTTCAGTATTCATCGAATATTGAACGTCATATCCCAACCAATTCATTCTATGTTTATGATACAAGTAATAGTCATATGTATTTACATATGGCGGTGAAGTGAGAATTAAATCTACAGAGTTAGGTTTAATTAAATTTGTACAAAGCCTGGAATCAAGAAGTACCGCGTCATTATCTTTATTCCTTGGATTTTTGTCAAATTCTTTACAAAGTGCTAAAATGCTCTTAAACTTTTTAATAAATGTGTTGGCCGCATATTCGACAGAAAGTTGTGGTTTTTCGACAGCTGCATATCTCGTATCACTTTCTTGATTTGATACAAGATTAATTATTGTCGACATAACTGTTTTACAAAAAATCTGCTGATTATCAGGAAGATTGAGGATTTTATTTTTAATCAAGCTCAACACCTTTATAGAATCATCGCAAAACCAATGTTCTATTGATTTGTAATATACTGTTTCAACCATCGTAATTTCTGATAAGTAATGCGTGGCAAAATCATCTATAAATATCTGTAGATCGCAAAAATCCGATTCGGACAATTTTAGAATTTTAAATTTAGATATTAAAACAGCAATATGATTTACATCTGTACCGATACCACACCTGTCTAAAACACTTGTTGCCAGCAGAGTGGTACCAGATCCTACAAAAGGGTCATATACAACATCCTTAGGTGCTGTATATTTTTGTACATACTTTAATGCCAAATCAATTGGATATTTGGCCGGGTATGGATGTACCCTATCAAATTTTTTCAATTGTTCAATATCTATCATTTGGATTTCCTCATTATAACAATATAAGAATGATTTTGATTAACATAAAAAACAGATGGATATCCTAAAAGAACCAGCTTTCTATGTTGATTTTGGTCCCATATAATCAAATCGTGATAATAAAATCCTGCATCTTCACCCGCATTTGCTATTTTGGTGTGCAAATCAACGTATGGAATTTTATTCTTTGTATCTCTATAATCCTTAACTACCCACGCATTATACCCACCCGGTTTTGTAATTCTAAATAACTCTCTCATAATTTCCTTGACTTTGTTTAAATATTTATCCATAGACATATTGCCCAAATCTCTTGGATCATCTGAATATAGATTAGTTGTTGAATTATTTTCTGTTACAAAAGCAGATTTTTTGTGACGCATCGTTCGATCCTCTACTACCTTATGGATTAAATCTGCATAAGGTGGCGAGGTAACTGTAAGTTGCACTTTATCATCTGAAATTCGTTTCAATATTTCACTGCAGTCACCTTTATAAAGCCTATGCTCCCCATAGATTGACTCTTCAAAAAAGTTAATCTGATTATTATCAACAATTTCAGAAATAGAAGTGTTTGCAACATCAAAAAAGCGATCTGTTAATTCTATTCCGATAGCATCTCTTTTCGCTTTTATAGCCGCTATTACAGTTGTTCCCGTCCCGAGAAAAGGATCCAAAACAACGTCTCCTTCTTTACTATACATTCTAATTAGCCTATCACACAGTTTTTCAGGATATGTAGCACCATGCACCAAATGCTTTTTTTTCCTTGTTGAAGATACATCGTTCCAAACACTTTTACTTAACTCTGTCCATTCACTCGCACATAGACCATTAAATGTCTTTTTTCGTTGTTCTTCTTTTTTTACAATATCTGCATCTTTCCGCATATCATTATTCTCGCCAAAAAGTTCTATACTCATATTTAACTCCTGTGTTAACTTTCAAATAAATTTAAAATTCAACATCAAACTATATAAATTTAATTTACCGATATTTTTCTATTTTACGTTTAAGTTCACTTATTCTTTTTTCCCGATTAGTTTTTTACAGAAATAATTTATGTCTAAAAGTATAACATAGCCCGAAATAATTGTAAATACTTTTATTTACATTACATTAAAATTATTGACATATTGAACAATATGTGATAATATAAATATAGCAAGAGGGAACGACATTAGTTGTTTCCGCAAAACAGTCAAATTAAATTAATCGACCGTCACTTTTGCAGAAGTGGCGGTTATCTCTTTATGTAAAGTATAATAATCATTACCAATAAAGTAAAGGAAATTATTTCTTCCACATTAACACCCCCTTTCGGTAGGTGTCGGAAACAACCGCCGCCGTTTCTCTTGCTACGAATAGTATTGTATCAGACTTCGATTATTTTGTCAATTTTTATGTATTAAAATCATTGACATATTCTAGAATATATGATAATATAAATATAGCAAGGGGAACGACATTAGTTGTTTCCGCAAAAATGTATAACTAAAATTTAGTCGTCTATCTTATGCGGAGATAGGCGGCTATTTCTTTATGTAAATAATAATTATCATAACTAATAATGTAAATGACAACACATATTCCATAATCAACACCCCCTTTCGGTAGGTGTCGGAAACAACCGCCACCGTTTCTCTTGCTATAAGCAGTATCATATCACATATATATAACTTTGTCAATTTTGTTTTATATAGGCTCCCATATGCCTAAATCTGCTGTTGTCGAACATATCATCAAAAAATTTTAAAAGATGTATTGATATAAAATCAGAATAGTGGTATAATATAATTACCACATATTTTTGAATACAATAAAATATTTTATAATTTTGATATTCCTTTTTGGAGTGTTTTTCTTTTGTTGCCCTTTGAAGTTTTGTGTTTTGTAAAAAACGCAGGCTTTACAATCGAAAACTCTTCATTGGGCAATTTCGTATTCAAGAATGTGTGGTAACATCTGAAGTGTAAGCCTCGTTTTTGTGCGTGGTGCAGACTTCTGTTACCACGCATTTTTTATTGTGGAATAAATCAAAGGAGATTGCTGTTATGGAAGATTACAAGAGTATGTATTTCAAATTATTTAATCAAATAACCGATATTATCGAACAGCTCAAAGAAATACAAGCAACGACAGAAGAAATGTACGTAAATGCAAATTCAGATGATGACGATGAATAGCGTTATATTGACACAAAAAACAGGCTCCTTAGAGAGCCTGTTTTTTATTGATATTCTAATTTATTTCTTCATTGCTTGTTCAACAGCAACTGCAACCGCAACTGTTGCACCTACCATTGGGTTATTACCCATACCGATAAGTCCCATCATTTCAACGTGAGCAGGAACAGAAGATGAACCTGCGAACTGAGCATCTGAGTGCATTCTACCCATTGTATCTGTCATACCATAAGAAGCAGGACCGGCAGCCATATTATCAGGATGGAGAGTTCTTCCCGTACCGCCGCCTGATGCAACTGAGAAGTATTTTTTACCTTGCTCGATACATTCCTTCTTGTATGTACCTGCAACAGGATGCTGGAAACGAGTTGGGTTTGTTGAGTTACCTGTGATAGATACGTCAACACCTTCAAGGTGCATTATAGCAACACCCTCACGAACGTCGTCAGCACCATAACAGCGAACCTTTGAACGCTCGCCGTCTGAATACTTATATTCCTTAACGACCTTAACTTCACCTGTAAAGTAGTCAAACTGAGTCTGAACATATGTGAAGCCGTTAATTCTTGAAATAATCTGAGCAGCATCCTTACCAAGACCGTTCAAAATAACTCTGAGGTCTTCTTTTCTTGCCTTGTTTGCACTCTTAGCAAGACCGATAGCACCCTCAGCGGCAGCGAAGGATTCGTGACCTGCAAGGAAAGCAAAGCACTTTGTTTCTTCACGCAAGAGTCTTGCGCCGAGATTACCGTGACCTAAACCAACCTTTCTGTCGTCTGCAACAGAACCCGGGATACAGAAAGCCTGTAAACCAAGACCGATTTTTTCTGATGCGTCAGCAGCAACTGTGCAACCCTCTTTGATAGCGATAGCGGCACCTACAGTGTATGCCCAGCAAGCGTTTTCAAAGCAGATAGGCTGAATTTCCTTTACCATATTGTAAACATCTATACCCTTATCGTCACAGATTTGCTTAGCCTCTTCTATTGAAGAAATGCCGTGCTTTTTAAGTTCTGCGTTGATTTGGTCTATTCTTCTTTCATAGCTTTCAAATAATGCCATAATGATACTAACCTCCCTTATTCGTGTCTGGGATCGATAAGCTTATCAGCATCATCAACCCTGCCGTACTGACCGCTTGCCTTGGCAAGAGCCTCATTTGCATCCATACCGCCTGCAATCATTTCCATCATCTTGCCGAGGTGAACGAACTTATAACCGATTACCTGACCTTCTTTATCAACAGCGAGTTTTGTGATATATCCCTCTGCCAACTCAAGATATCTCGGGCCCTTTGCCTTTGTAGCATATGTAGTACCAACCTGGCTGCGGAGACCTTTACCGAGGTCCTCAAGACCTGCACCGATAGGAAGACCATCTTCAGAGAAAGCTGTCTGAGTACGTCCGTACACAATCTGAAGGAATAACTCTCTCATAGCAGTATTGATAGCATCACATACGAGGTCAGTATTTAAAGCCTCTAAAAGTGTTTTGCCAATTAAAATTTCAGATGCCATAGCAGCTGAATGTGTCATACCGCTACAACCTACGGTTTCAACAAGTGCCTCTTCAATGATACCTTCTTTAACATTGAGAGTCAACTTACAGGTACCCTGCTGAGGTGCACACCAACCGATACCGTGTGTTAAACCTGAAATGTCTTTAATTTCTTTAGCCTGTGTCCATTTACCCTCCTGAGGGATTGGTGCAGGACCGTGATACGCACCCTTGGCAAGAGGACACATATTTTCAACTTCGCTCGAGTATTTCATACATCTTGCTCCTTTCAAATCTTTTGCGGCATTTTCTGTTTGTACTATCATTCTAACCGCCGTACACAGCCAAATCCGCATAAAACGGTGACTGAATTTCACATATAATTATAGCATAAAATTTTAAATATGCAAGCACATTATCAAAAAATTATGCATTTTTTACATATAAAATGTTTTATGTCGTCATTTGTATGTGTATACTGTGTTTTATCTACGCTACTATTTAATATTTTTCTTGTATAACACAGAATTTTATGGTATATTGTATTATATAACTAAAAAAGGAATTGATATATATGAAAGAATTAATTGAAAAAGGTAAGCTTGCAAAGGAAGCGTCATATAAATTGGCAAGTCTTTCTTCAGATGATAAGAACAATGCTCTGTCATCCATTGCAAAGGCTCTGCGTGAGAATACCGACTACATACTCACTAAAAACAAAACAGATATTGACAACGGCATAGCCGCAGGAATGAGCGAAGGCTTAATCGACAGATTGAGATTGACAGAGGACAGAATAAACTCTATGGCGGACGGAATTGACCAAATCGTATCTCTGCCCGACCCAATCGGTGAGGTAATATCTCAAACCAAACGACCTAACGGGCTTAAGATTGGCAAAATACGTGTTCCCTTGGGCGTTATCGGAATAATCTACGAGGCACGGCCAAACGTAACAGCCGATGCCGCAGGTCTGTGCGTAAAATCAGGTAATGCCGTTATCTTAAGAGGCGGCAAAGAGGCAATCAACTCTAACAAGGCAATCGTAAAGGTGATGCAGGATACGGCATACGCAAATGGTTTGCCCTACGGCTCAATCAATTTGATTGAAGACACCACCCGT
>CACYTW010000003.1 GCA_902777435.1 uncultured Ruminococcus sp.
CAACTCCAAAAACCCCGTAAATAAAGGCTTTCGATAGTCGTGAGAAGTCGATAGGTTATCTCTTACTAAACTGCGGTGCGCGACGAGCAGCTTTCAAGCCGTACTTCTTTCTTTCCTTCATTCTCGGGTCACGAGTGAGTAAGCCTGCGCTCTTAAGTTCTGCTCTGTACTCTTCGTCAACTTCCAGGAGAGCTCTTGCGATACCGTGGCGGATAGCACCTGCCTGTCCGGTAAAACCGCCGCCCTGAACGGTTACGAGTACGTCAAACTTACCGATAGTCTTTGTAAGTTCCATAGGCTGTCTAACAACAACCTTTAATGTTTCAAGACCGAAATATTCATCAATATCTCTCTTATTAATAGTAATTTTGCCTGTACCGGGTACTAATCTAACCCTGGCAACAGACTTCTTTCTTCTACCTGTTCCGTAATACTGTACGTTTGCCATTGTTCGTCAGTCCCCTTTCTTATGCCTGTTCCCAAGCGATAGGTGCCTGGGCTTCGTGTTTGTGATTAGCATCTTTGTAAATTCTGAGCTTCTTTAAAGCTTTTCTTCCGAGAGTGTTATGCGGAAGCATACCTGCAACAGCAAGTTCAACTGCCTTTTCAGGTCTCTTTTCCATAAGGTCTTTGTAAGACACTTCCTTCATATTACCGATGTAACCTGTGTGTCTGTACCACTTCTTCTGGAGAAGTTTGTTGCCTGTAAGAACTGCATCCTTTGCGTTGATGATTATAACAAATTCACCGCAATCAACACCCGGTGTATACTGCGGACGATGCTTTCCTCTGAGGATAGTAGCAGCAGTAGCAGCTACACGTCCGAGGGGCTTGCCGGCAGCATCAATGATGTACCATTTTTTCTCAATTTCATTGGCTTTAGCCATGTAAGTTGACATATTATTGCCTACCTCCTTATATATTTACCTAATTAATTTCATTCAAAAGGCGTCCAACACTTTAAGACACCTTGCTATTATAATACTATTTTTCACTTTTGTCAAGTCTTTTTTCAAAAAAATTAATTTAGTATTTATCAATCTCTTAAATTCGCTTATTTTCTCTCTTATACTCTCTTATACTCACTTTCAATTTTCATTTTTTCAAAAAAACATTACTGAAATCCCGTTATCAGTCTTGCGATATCATTCCAGGTCACAAATAGCATAAGGGCAATCAAAAGAGCAAACCCGATTATATGAACCACTCCTTCTTTTTCAGGCGGAACAGGTTTTCTGAATATTAACTCAAACAGTGCAAATATAATTCTTCCTCCGTCAAGAGCGGGAATAGGCAATAAATTCATAATTCCGATATTTACGGTCAGGAATGATGCAAAGAACAGAAAATTAAGCCAACCGCTCTGTGCCACCTCGTTCATTGTATAAACAACTCCCACAGGACCTGACATATCGCTGACGCTCGCCTGTCCGCCAAACAGCATACCCAATGATACAAATACAAGTTTCACCATCCATACTGTCTGAAAAAAACCTTCACGCAGTACAGAGCCTATGCTCAGCTTGCCTGGGGCGATATTAAAGCCGACAACATATGCCTTTGTTCCGTCCCCGTATTCAAGCTGCATAGGAACAAAAGTTTCTTTCATTCTCTCGCCGTTTCTTATATATTCAATAGTACATTCATTGCCGTTTGTATTTGAAAGTTCAAAACTGATATCCTTTTGAATATGAATTACTGCATCATTAATCTTTACAATCCTGTCGCCCTTTTGCAAAAAATCCGCCGCAGATGCCTCGGGGTTTACACTTTCAACCACCGTTGACGGCATCATTCCCGTCTGAAAAGCAAATGCAAAAACCACAGAGGTAACAATTATAAAGCCTAACAAAACATTCATACCCGCTCCTGCCGCCAGGACAACTATTTTAGGTATAGGCTTTTTGGAACTGAAACACCCCTCTGTTTGCGTGTCTTCGTCCTCGCCCTCCATCTTACAGAAACCACCCATAGGGATAGCACGTATTGAATACATAGTATTTTTGCCCTGTTTTTTAAAGATGGCAGGTCCCATTCCTATTGCAAATTCAAGCACATTGACTCCAAACGCCTTTGCGGCAATAAAATGTCCAAGCTCGTGCACAAAAATTATTACTGAGAATATAATTACCGCACAAATTATTGTAACTATCATTTTTAAATCAGTTACCCCTTTCGATAGATTGTCTTACCTCTTTGTCAATCTCTGCAATTTGCTCTATTGACACGTTTTTCTCCGCTTTATAACTATCCATTGTTTTCTCAACTATCTCCGCGATTTCCAGGAACTCAATCTCGTCACGCAGGAACTTTGCAACTGCGACCTCGTTTGCAGCATTCATAACCGTCGGCATAATACCGCCCATCTTTCCCGCCTTTTTTGCAAGGGCAAGGCATCTGAAAGTATCTTCGTCAGGCTTTGCAAACGTCAGCTTTGCTATATCCGCAAACGAAACTCTGTCA
Organism: uncultured Ruminococcus sp.; assembly: GCA_902777435.1. Taxonomy (GTDB): domain Bacteria; phylum Bacillota; class Clostridia; order Monoglobales; family Monoglobaceae; genus UMGS1820. Next base: position 2,464 of record CACYTW010000003.1, read on the forward strand.
TCCTTTGACTTCAATCTGTCGGGATATGTAAACGCATACTGTATAGGGTGCTTCATTGATGGCAACGACAACTGTGCAATGATGCTCTTGTCACAGAACTCTACCATTGAGTGTATTATGCTTTCACGCTGAACAACGACTTCTATATCATCTATATCCACATCAAACAGCCATCTTGCCTCAAGAACCTCTAAGCCTTTGTTCATAAGAGTTGCACTGTCTATGGTAATCTTTGCGCCCATACTCCAATTGGGGTGCTTTAATGCCTGCTCCTTTTTCACTCCAACCAATTCATCTCTTGTTCTGCCGAAGAATGGTCCGCCTGATGCTGTCAGCAAAATTTTGCTTAGCTCCCTGGGTTTGCCGCCGTGAAGGCTTTGGAATATGGCACAATGCTCGCTGTCAACAGGCAATAATCTTACACCTTTTTCGGCAACGGCATCCATAAACAGCTTTCCTGCGGTTACAAGTGTTTCTTTATTAGCAAGAGCAATATCACAGCCTGCCTCTATGGCACACATAGTCGGCACAAGTCCCGCAAATCCTACGATTGATGACAGAACCATATCCGCTCCGCTCTCTGCTGCAATATGGCACAACCCCTCCTGTCCCGATAAAACCTTGCACTCGGTATCGGCGACGGCAATTCTCAATTTGTCGGCGGCAGATTTATCGGAAACAGCCGCATATTCAGGTCTGTACTTTCTGATTTGTTCTTCCAATAATGATATGTTGGAGTTTCCCGATAGGGCTACAACTTCAATATCCTTTATTCCTTTTAAGTCATCAACGACCTCAAGTGCCTGTGTGCCTATGGAGCCTGTTGAACCCAATACAGATACTTTCATTAAATATCAATCCTTTGTATTTTATTCCTATATATGTATGATTATTCTGATATTAATAACCAAACATTCCTTCAAGAGATTCGTCATTCTCTATCCAATCCGAAACAGGATAAACCGTATATTCCGTTTTTGTGTTGCGGACTATTACATTTTCAATCCCTGCGTTTATAACCAAACGCTTGCACATTGCACAACAACACGCATCTTTTACGAGCTCGCCCGTCTTAACATCCCTGCCCACCAGGTACAGAGTTGCACCTATTGTTTCGTTTCGCGGTGCTGAGATTATACAATTCGCCTCGGCGTGAACACTTCTGCACAGTTCGTATCTTTCGCCTCTCGGAATATTGAGTTTCTCTCTCATACAAAATCCCAAGTCCGAACAATTTTTTCTTCCTCTTGGTGCCCCTGCATATCCCGTAGAAACAATTTCATCGTTTTTTACAATAATGGCACCGAATTTCCTCCGCAGACAGGTTCCTCTTTCGGTCACTGTGTCTGCGATATCCAAATAATAATTATTCTTATCTACTCTTTCCATTTTAATCTCCATTCCGCCGTCTGTTTCGGCTAATTTTATTATACAATGCGGTTCTGACGCTCTCCGCTTAAAAATTTCTCAATATTACTGCCCATTATCTCAAGACATCTGACTCTTGACTCATATGCGCCCCAAGCATTGTGGGGAGTCAAACATACATTGGGTAATTTCATTATCTTTGTATACGGATGGTCTTTTGGCATTGGCTCTTCGGCATACACATCTATACCTATTCCGCCAATTCTGCCCTCGGCAACGGCATCAGCCAATGCCGTCTCATCCGCTACCGCTCCTCGTGCAACATTGATAAATATTGCAGTGTTCTTCATCATATTAATTCTGTCGCGGTTTATTAAGTTTCTTGTTTCGTCTGTCAATGGTGTGTGAACAGATATAATATCCGCTGTTGTGCACAAGTTATCAATGTCAGAAAACTCATAATCGCCATCAGGTGTTCTCTTGTTGACTATAACTCTGCACCCCATAGCCTCCGCTACCCTTGCAACCTGCTTGCCGATATTTCCTGCACCTATAATTCCCCAAGTCTTTCCGTATATCTCATTATATACAGGTGTAAGTCGGTTCGCAATTCCGCTTGCGGAATACTCTCCGCTTTTTACATATTCGGTGTACTCTGTCATTCTGTTAATCAGCATAAGTGCCATAGAAATTGTAAGCTGTGCCACACTCTGAGTTGAATATCCTTTTACATTACAGACCGCAACCTTGTTTTCTCTGCACCATTTTAAATCAATATTATCATATCCTGTCGCAGATACACATATCAGCTTAAGGTTTTTGGCACCGCTTAAGTTACTGCCAAGCTTAATCTTGTTCACTATCAACACATCGGCATCTTTTGCCGCCATTGGCACCTGGTCAAGTGTTGTTGTTTCCCTCATATCCACTTGACCGAATTTTCCGAATATCTCATATGCCTTCTCTTTGATATCACAGCCAAGAGTCGCTGCATCTAATATTGTTATCTTCATAAGCCACACCTCACATTTGTGCCATTACCAAATACTTATAACCTTTTCTTCAGGAATATACATTCCGTCACCCTCTACAACCCCGTACAATCTTTTAAATTCATCAAAGTTCGACAGAACTCTGTTTACCCTGATTTTGTTGGGAGAGTGGACATCTGTTTTCAGCATCAGCTTTGTGTATTCATCAGTTGCTTTTATACGCCAGGTCTTTGCGTAATTTTTAAACATCTTATCAAGCTTTATATGGTCGTCGCCTATCAGGCTTATAATACAAGTCATAGCGGCAATATCCGCAATGTTTTCATTCAGAGTCATCTCTCCGTTCACATAGGAATGGTCTATCTTAGCCTCATTATATTCCGCAACCACCTTTTCGCACAGCTTAGAAAAGGCTTGCTTGTCCGCATCTGTCCACCAATCCGAAAGATTGCCGTCTTCGTCAAATTGTGCCCCTGTTCTGTCAAAGGCGTGGCTTATCTCGTGAGCGATAACCGCACCGATACCGCCGAGATTTTCCGCATACTCTGCACTTGCTTCAAAATACGGAGCTTGCAGTATTCCTGCAGGAATAGTAATGCTGTTTGACAAAACATCATACATTGCATTGACTGTCTGAGGATACATTCTCCAACCATCTTTTGACGGAATAATATCCCCGTCAACCGCCATTTTACATTCTTCTGCGTAAGCATTTGCATATGCCATACGGTATTCCATCAAGCTGCCGCCATCCTCTGTGGGACGCAGAACGATATACGTTTTGCAATAATCCTCTATATTATCGGGATACGCCGCGTATACCCTTATATTTTTCAGCTTTGTTATAATATTATTTCTCGTCTGGGGTGATATGCGTGTGGAGGCTCTGACAATTTCCTCATACTCTTGTATTATCTGCTTTGTCATATCCTCAATAAGCTTTTTTGCGGTTTCTGGGAAGTACTCCTTTATATACAAACTTCCAAGTTCCCAACCCAAAAGTTCCTGAACAATCCCTGTCGCATAATCAGATGGTATTGCATCTATATCAGCACCATATAATTTATTATAGTACTTCTGATATGCTTCAAACATATCCGTTGACAAATACAGTGATGACGAATCAAGCACAGATGCCTTAAGATATGCTTTTACGGCATCAAGTTTGTCGTCTGTAATAATCTGATTTATATGCTTTGCGAGGTTTTCGTCATATACTATGTATTTCTTTGCCTTGCCAAAACCTATTTTATTAAAGTATTCAATGATATTGAAATTGGTAAATATACCTTTTATTTTCTGTGCATCATAGACAACATCTTGTTTTGAGATATCCGACACTATTGTTTCTGTATTCATTATCTCTGCAAGGTCTTTGCAAAGTTCTGCTGTATAATCAGTCATTTGTTCTGAATTTTCTTCGCCTGAAATTTCAAACAGTTCCTTTATATATTCTTTATATATCTTTATATGCTTGTCCGCTCCGTCACCTGTCATTAATGCCTTATCCATTCCCGTATAACAGCCTGCGACAGCAGGAAGGCTCTTGTTTGATCCATTGACATCTGTATCAAGCGAAACTTTTATCAGTGTAGAAAACCCATCCCTCTCAAGTTCTGCCATAACGTCAACTAAGTCAGAAGTCTTTTCTGTTGCATCAATTTTATCAAGCAATGGTTTTATTGGCTCAATGCCAATCTTGTCCCTATATCCTTGGTTCGCCGCCGCAGAATAGACAGATATGATTTTGCGTTCTATGGAATCATCATCAAATTCTTCGCCATTATTATAATATCTTCTGTACAGAGAAAATATAATATCTGTTATTCTTGAACTTACTGTTTGATTTAATCTGTCTATATCGGACTTGACCGAAACACCCTCCTCTAAGGTGGTGTTCTTAAACCAGACAGAATTTATATAGTCATAGTAATCACCTGCAGGTCCCATATATCTGACCACTCTGTCACAAAGTATATTTATCTGTTCGTGAGTCAGAAAGTCACCTGCACCCAGGGTTCCGTCACCATAACCTCTTACAATACCGGCAGCAGCAAGTCTGTCCACCTGCTTTTCCGCCCATTTTGGCGTATCGGAAAATTTAACATCATACCACTCAGCAAGCTCTACATTGCTAAGCGCACGATTTAATATAGTCAACGCCTCTAAGCGTGTTATGTTAGCCTGGGGCTTTAATGTATTATCCTCGTACCCACTCATCAATCCCGAATCCACAGCCGCCGCAACCTTTTCAAGATTTGCATAGGATATCTTTTCCTTATCAGAGAATTTGTTTAATACCTTTGTGTTGATATTGAATTTTTCTATCCCGACAGCATCAACAAATTTTGCCGCCGCTTGCTCACGGGTTGCGTACTCTGACTTAGCCTTATACTCGCTGTTTATATGAGTATATTCTTTGGCATAAGAAACAGGAGCCGACAGGCACAATAACATCATAATCGTTAAAATAACAGATACGATGCGTTTCATACCAATCAACTCCCAACCCTATTTTTACTATCACCCTACGAATAGATTTAGCTACATTATAATATACCACATTTTTATACACTATGCAAGGGTTTTATTAATCATTAAATCCAATCAGATTATCAAACAAAAGAACCCAGGTTTCCAAATCAGCTTTGCCCGTCTGCGGAAGTCCGAAAACTCTCTGTGCATCCATCACCGCAACAGTTGTTTCGTGGCCGTAAACGCCGTCAGGGTTTATAAGCGTTGGTATTTTATCCGTGCTCCATAAATGCCGAAGTGCGGTTTGTAATTCATAAGTATTCTGAAAGTTGTCATATATCGAGGTTTTCATTCTTCATCCTCCTATCTACTGTCCCGAATTTTCAGTTAAGGTATACCCCGGGTTTTGACCGAAAGACTTTTCCTCCCCTTGAGATAAGTCTGAATACAGGCTTGCTATACTGTTCCAAACTGTCAAATCAACATATCCTCTTTCGGGCAAGCCGAACTCACGCTCATACGCAAGCACCGCATCCTGAGTTTCTTCACCAAAATATCCCGTTACCGCAACAGTCGGAATAGATGTATACGTTTTTGATATTAGTGCCAAATATTTTTGCAGTTCCTTTACATCCTCGCCGCTTGAACCCACTATTAAAATATCCCCCGGATATGGTGAAATCCCCGAAATTTTAAACTCCTCTGGCAGTGAGTCGTACTTGGATTTATACGACGAATATAACGCATTCCAGGTTGTTTCATCAACCACACCTGTCTGCGGAAGCCCGACTGATTGCTGAAAAGCCGATACAGCATTCTTAGTTGCCTGCCCATATATCCCATCCTGAGTTACCGCAGGTATGAAGTCATTAAATTGCGCTATAAAGCTCAGATAGTATTGCACAAGCTTTACTCCTGCCCCCGTGGAACCCACATCGAGAGTATCCTGAAACTGATTACTTACATTTGATGCACTTACCCCTTCGGAGTCCAACTCTGACAGCTTTTTCACACTTGAATATATATACACTATTTTATACCAAGTGACTTTTCCTATAACGCCGTCTTGCGTCAGATTAAATATCTCCTGAAACTTTTTGACAGCCGCCTCGGTCTGCACATCAAAAATGCCGTCGGGATATGCTATTTTCGGGATTGCAGGATAGTTTTTTGAAATTCTGTTAAGCGAAATCTGTATTCTTTTTACCTCAGGACCTATGGACCCTATTCTGAGGGGCGTTCCCGGGTAACTCTCCGTTCTGCCCGTAATGGGTGCGTCCTCTACTATGGAAACATCACCATAGTAGCTTGACAGTATTCTGTAAGGAGTATAACCCTCATTGGCAAGGGACACCGATCCCCATTGGGACAAACCGCCGGGGCATACCGACGTAGTTCCGTTACAATACCTGGCGTAAAGCGGTGTTAAGTCGTCACCTCGAACTATATAATCATTGAAAATTTCATCCGCAATCATACTTATATTCTCAAATATATCTCTGCCGTATACAAATGCCTGGTCATACTGCGTTGTATTGGTAATATCAAAATCATAACCTCTTACTCGGTAATACTCGGTGAATATTCGATTTAGTGCAAAGCTTATCTGTGCATACATATTTGCCCTGATTGCACTTTCAGGCCAGGTCGGGTAAATCTCACTTGATGCAACATTCTTTATATAGTCTATAAACGGAACCGTTACATTCCTTGCACTTGTATCATCAGGTGCCCCTAAATGCACAACAATATTTTCAGGAATAGAAAATACAACCGCCAACTTAATGCCTCCTTTACTGCTGACCATCTGCACCGGCGACAGGTTCCGGGCTTTCTTTAATCACCAAAACATCTCCTACCCTTGCTCCCTCATTGCCGTTTGACATACTTTCACCGACGTTTTCCATCTGCATTTCCTCGTTAATCACTACCCTGTCGTTTTCAAGTGCATTTTCCCCTAATGGCTCAAGTGACACCGGCTGAATTGACTCTATTTTGTCAAAAACAGCAACATTTAAGAACTCCTCTGTGAAATATCCGTCTTTTTCCACTCTGACATTATATGTACTGTATGTAACCAAATTTCCCGGTGACTGTGAGTTAGCTGCGATTGGAGTGCATAATTCCACGCTTTTTATTCTGCCGCTGTTATCGGTAAGCTGTTCGCTTATAACATTGCCGTTGCTGTCTGAAATTATTACCTTTGCATCACTTATTGGCAAAGCCTCGCTTGCCGTACTGACCTGCACTATAAGCCTTCCCTTTCCGCCGTCACAGCTATTATTTTCTACAATCTCTGCCGCTGTTGTTACCGCTTTCTCCGAAAACCCGTTATTCTGCCCTCGCATCAATCTATCTAAGGCGGCATTAAATTCTTTATAATCTATGCATCTGCTGTTCATTTATATCAAACCTCCCACTATGTATTTATATGCACCTGAATAATAGTTGTGAATAATTATGTATTGACAAATTGAGCGAAATGTCGTATTATTATTTAGTGAAATTGATAGTCAGCAGATATACGCCCCCGTAGTAAAGAGGATATTACAAGCCCCTCCTAAGGGTTAGTCATCGGTTCGATTCCGGTCGGGGGTGCCAAAACAAAAATCCTATCGCAAGGTGGGATTTTTTGTTTTGTATTATTCATTATTAATTATTCAATATTCATCATTCATTAAAAAAGGATTTTTGTAATGAATAATGAAGCCGCTTCGCTGATGAATAATGAATAATTGAGGTTGTTTTCCTTACGGAAAACTTGAATTTATATTAAATTAAAATCGAAAACTAATAAATAAATCGGACATCTATCTTCTTCGCCTTTCCCAAGAATAAACGACAGCTTTATAATTTTTTAAGCATCTCCATATTATCTGTCGCCAATATGGCATACTATGACATTCTTTTGTGTATTAGACTAAAATAAAAACACAAAAAGGAGAAATGAAAAATATCAAAAGAAAACAAAAATGGCGGGCAAAATCGATGCAGAAGATGTGACAGACCGCTTAGCAACCCAAATGATGTTTACGGGTGGCGTTGTGCACAAATTGTGGGAGCTAATAAGTATGACGAGATAGCGAGTATGCTTGACGTAAATGCAATGGAGATGTATAATCGTTATATGGTAGATTATTTATCTAAGGATAATGACGGCAAGTACAGGTATACAAGTGTCAGAAGCGTTAACGGGGATAATTCTATTAATAAGGTCGCATGGTTACCTAATACAGACTGGAAAACCGCATCTGAAATTATAGCGAGAAATGCAACCGCAATTAAAAACGCAGGCAAATATTATGAAGTTAATCCTGCAATTATTGCGGCATGCATTTATACCGAACAAACTACAAATGTTAATGTTTTAGATTACATAACAGATGTTCCCGCCTATTTTGCTGATACATCAATAGGTATAGGTCAGGTTAAAGTGTCAACCGCAAAAATGTTGGAGGATGCCGGATATATTGAAAAAACAACATATTCTCATTCCTATCAAGATTGGCACGCACAGAGTTATATTACAAAAGATGTTTGGTATGCTCCTGCATACGGGTATGTTGAGGGAAGCAGAGAAAAGGCGATTGCTTACAGATTAACTAATGAATCTGAAAATGTTAATTATGTGGCAGCATACCTAAGGTATTTTCAAGATAGATGGAAGCCGTATTATCCTGAGATAGATGGACGAACGGCGATACTTGCAACTTTATTTAACCAGGGGGAAATTCCTTTGCCACATGGTAATCCACAAGCTAATCCGTTTGGCGAACAAGCAAAAAAGGAATATCATTATATGAAAGATTTGCTTGGACTTGATTGATATTATAACCTTGTCGCAGAATGATTAAGCAAGCTTATCATTCTTTGTTCAGATTTAAAAAGGGGAGTATTTATATGAAAAAGGTAATCAAAATATGGGTAATTTTAATTCCGGTAATATTCCTTCTTGTGTGGGGTGTAGCTCTTATCAAGTGTGAATTGCTGACATTGTTACACGGGGATGAGTTTAAAAACAATTATCAGGAAAATACAATGATTGATGAAATCGATTACCTTAAGGTTCTTCAATATTCAGAAAATACTGCAAAGATATACTATGTTACAGAAAATAAATCTACGGGCGAAGTATTAATGTTCAAAAATATAAATAATGAATGGGTATATGATCAATGGTATGGTACAATCTGGTCAGGGATAGGCGGAAGTGCATCCGATGTTGTATGGCCATACTTGTGGCATTTTATATATGGTGGTATCTAAATTGTTCGTCTTTTCAACGATCCACTTTTCAACGATCCACTTTTCAACGATCCACGCCTTTCGGCATGTGAAATATTGTTATAGCAAAAGCGTGGCATACTATGACATTCTTTTGTGTATTAGACTAAAATAAAAACACAAAAAGGATAATTGAAAATGTCAAAAGAAAATCAAAAATGGCGGGCAAAATCGATACAGAAGATGTGACAGACCGCTTAGCAACCCAAATGATGTTTACGGCTGGCGTTGTGCACAAATTGTGGGAGCTAATAAGTATGACGAGATAGCGAGTATGCTTGACGAGAATTCTTTAAAGGAGTATAATACTTACATATCAACATAGGGTGATAGTACAAATCCGAACCTGCCAAAAACAATTAATTTAGGCATCTTTCGGCTTGTCGTCTTTGATAGGCTGACGGATTGCCGAGTATTTTAACGCAGATAAAACGTAAATTTACCTTTCAAAATCACGGTTCGGGTTTATACTATCACCCTACCTTGCAGAAGGCGATAAATTGCCTGCTGGTAATAGTGGTAAATTTGAAAAAGTCGCTTGGATTGATTCTGTAAAAGAAGGCGCCGAGTGGGCATAAAAATTGGATTGGGAACGATTGCTAATGATATTGCGGTTGTTTCACAAAAGACGGGTGCAATACAACCATATAATGTTACTGTTGATTTTTGGACGACGAGGTGATTTACGTGAAAAGTAAAAAGAAAATAATGATAATTTCATTTGTTATTGCCGGTATTATAGTTATTTTGATTATATTTAATCTTGTTTTGCAAATAGCCGATAAGGTAATATTTGATTTGGCTACAAAAAATGATACGCCGGAACAAAAGGCAGAAGAAAAAGCGAAGCAAGAAGATGATTCACTTTTTGGAAGAATATTTTGGAATTTAATTGATTTACAGTTTGAAAAAGAAGAGGCTGAGCGGGAAAAAAGAATAAAGACAAGGTTGCCTGTTCGCGGGAAAGACACGGCGTTAATTTGGCGGGATAAATATGATATTTGCAAATCATCAGGCACAAAGCTATTGAGGATTTACATAGATGGTGACACCCAAGTGGTGTTAGATAAAGTAAAGGATTTTGATATTAATAAGAAAACTTTATATGTGCTTTCTGATGATGGTTATGCAGTGATAGATAATAAAAACAATTGTCGTGTTTTTATTTTCAAGCCGAAAGAGGAGCTTGAGTACTCAACGCAGCATTATGGTTCTATAGACGATGAACATATTAGATATTTATCATCATACGAGGAATTCTCAAAAAGTGAGAGAGAAATTTTTGAAAAATTAGGAAAATAATTGGTTAAACAAGGACATCTATCTTCTTCGCCTTTCCCAAGAATAAACGACAGCTCCGCAATTGTGAAAGCTGTCGTTTATTTTATTTATATTTTATCGGAAGATATTTTCTTATTATCTTATTCTTTCGCCGGCTTTATAATTTTTAAGTATCTCCATATTATCTGTTGCCTTACAGGTGCCGAGTGCAACGCACTCCTCTGCACCTTCGGCTATGATAACCTTTATACCTGTTTCAGCTTGTATACGTCTGCCGATACCGTGCAAAAAAGAGCCGCCGCCTGTCAGAATAATTCCTCTGTTACTGATATCCCCCACAAGTTCAGGAGGTGTGTCCTCCAAAACATTCTTTATGGTGTCAACAATAACAGTTGCTGTTTCGCTCAATGCCTCGTACATCTCGTCTGAGGTAATCTGAATTGTCTTTGGCAATCCTGACACAAGACTTCTGCCCCTGACATCCATAGCGAGAAGTTTGTCCCTCTTGAGTGTACAGCCAATCTTTATTTTCAGTTCCTCTGCGGTGCGTTCTCCTATAAGGATGTTATACTTACGACGTATGTATTTTATTATTGCGTCGTCAAAGGTATCGCCTGCAACCTTGATTGACTCGCTCTGCACAATTCCGCCAAGGGATATAACTGCGATATCACTTGTGCCTGCACCCAAGTCAACCACCATACTTCCGCAAGGCTGAGTAATGTCAATTCCTATACCTATTGCGGCGGCGAGAGGTTCTTCAATTAAGTGAACTCTGCCTGCACCTGCCTGTGTTGCCGCATCAATTACGGCACGCTCCTCTACCTCTGTAATACCGCTTGGCACGCATATTACAACACGCGGCTTAAACAATCCTGCTAAAGTTCCGCTCTTTACGGCTCTCTGAATAAAATATTTGAGCATTCTTTCAGTTACGGCATAGTCGGATATGACGCCCTCTTTAAGAGGTCTGACAGCCACTATATTGCCCGGAGTTCTGCCTAACATCTCTTGTGCTTCACGTCCTACCGCCAAAAGCCTGTTACTGTCCTTATCTATGGCGACAACAGACGGTTCATTAGCTATTATTCCCCGTCCTTTTACGCATATCAACACAGATGATGTGCCTAAATCTATTCCTATATCTTGTCCAAACATATTTTTCTCCTCTATTATACAAACAATTACAGTATATTTACCGAAATGTTACAAAACTGTTACAAAATATATAATACAACATTTTATCGGTTCTGTCAATATGAATTTTTAAAAATAGTTCTACTTCAAAACAAGCTCAACAGGGCAATGGTCGGAACCAAATATTTCCTGATGGATTGAGGCGGAGTCAAGCTGAGGAACGAGAGCTTCTGATACAATAAAATAATCAATTCTCCATCCTGCGTTTTTCTCTCTCGCCTTAAATCTGTATGACCACCAGGAGTATTCGCCCTCTACCTCAGGGTAAAAATATCTGAAGGTATCTACAAAACCGCTTTCCAAAAGCTCTGTCATCTTTGCTCTTTCTTCATCGGAAAAGCCCGCGTTTTTGCGATTTGTTTTAGGGTTTTTTAAATCTATCTCATTGTGGGCAACATTTAAGTCACCGCAAAGTATTACGTGCTTGTTTTTTTCAAGACCTTTTAAATAATCTCTGAAATCGTCCTCCCACTCCATACGATAGTCAAGTCTTTTTAAGCCGTCCTGAGAATTGGGAGTATAGCACGTCACCACGTAAAAACTTTTAAATTCAGCAGTTATAACTCTGCCCTCGGTATCGTGCTTTTCAATACCTATGCCGTAGGATACGGACAACGGCTTTTCCTTAGAAAACAATGCCGTACCCGAATATCCTGCCTTTTCGGCATAGTTCCAATATGCGTTATAGCCGTCAGGCAGATAGTCTATCTGTCCTTCTTTGAGTTTTATCTCCTGAAGGCAAAAAACATCAGCATCAAGGCTTTTGAATATTTCATCAAAGCCTTTATCCATACACGCTCTTAATCCGTTAACATTCCAAGAAATCAATTTTTTCATATGTAAAACCTCTTTTTATATATTACAATATATATTGTAACACATTTTTTACAAATTGACAACATATTCCACAGAACAAAATATGACATTAGTTATTTGTATCTGTCAATAACAATCCATATAATCCAAATCATACCAAGATATCCGAATAAAGAATATAATTCAGCAACAAGGTTTGAAAATCCATAAAGTGAAAACGGAACGGCTGACAGGCAAAGCACAGCCGCAAACAGGACTCTCTGTCCAAGGCTTTTTATTTTGTCCGCAAAGTGCGACATAATTCCAAACCCGTAAGAAACGGCGGTAGTGCAGATTGCCATAAACAAAACGGCGGTATATATGCGTTTGCAAGCCTTACCACATAAAGCCGACAGTTCAAGCATTGGCAGTTCGCTGTCCCACAATATATCTATATTGATTTGTTGAACACACCAAACAACCATAATCAGCAAGCCGATTACAAAACCGCCGAGTATTGCAGCTTTTTTTATTTCTTTATCAGTCGCGCCCTCTGCGAGAGGAACAAGCACCGAGCCTGCTGTTACCGTGTTGTATGCACAATAGCACACAGCCGACAGCATAATTGTTCTGCTGCCCGACTCTGCAAATACTGAAACGTCATTGAAGATTACCGAATAAAAAGAAACATAGAGTATTCCGCAAATCATCAAAGGCACAAGTACCATATTCAGTGCCACAATGCCCTTGACATCAAAGCAGATAACACCAAAGCAAATCAGAGCCATAACAATTGCTCCCCAAAGATTTGAAAACGGCGATATCCTGTCAACCAACGCACCGCTCCCTGCGAACATTACAAAAAGACCGCAAAACATATATATAAGTATAAAATTTTTTATTGCTGTTGAACATCTGCCTGCAACGCTGTCTATATACAAATCAAAGCTTTTAATTTTGTTCTCTGATGCCTTGGCGAGTATTATGTAGGCAATAGCCATAAACATAAGCGCTGAAATAAGCACACCGAAAAACTTGCCGTTTGAGGGAAAATTGAAATACTCCAGCACCTCTCGGCCTGATGCAAAGCCCGCGCCTATTATCAAACCCACATATACAGATGCAATTTTTATGACTTTTTTCAAGCAAACCACCCCTATCTATATTTAAAATATATAGGTATATCCACCATAATATGTTTTAATATTACAGAGTATGTATGTTGCACGGGACGTCGGGGACGCCGTCCCCTACAAATGCGGCAGGAGCAAGCCCCTGCCCTACAAAATGGAATGCCCATTAAATTCAAAATAATTTTTTCATTGCAGTTGGGCTTGGCAACTGTATGGGCTTTGGGCAATTATTCATAAAAATTATTTTGAATTTGTATTTTATATTATCCATCGACAAAAAGCACTTGTAAAATACTGTTTTATGTGTTAAAATAGTATAGCCAAATGAAATTAATAATAAAGAATGAGTGTTTTTTTCTTCAAAGAATTAAAACGCTTTATTTTGGCATACTTACATTTATGAATTTGTTAAAAATGCAAATTCCGTCATAATGTAGGTATGCTTTGTTAAGATAACATTCATTCTGTATTAGTTTTGTTTGGCGACAATCGGAGTTTGCGTTTTATGTGCGATAACTGCGGTTGTCGCACTTTTTTATTTTCAGGAGTCGCACCAATGAGTAAAAGCTGTTGTTTTTTCGGGCATAGAAAGATTGAATACACCAAAGAATTAGAAAAGAAGATATACGAAAACGCTGAGAATTTAATATTAAACGAAAACGTAACTACTTTCTACTTTGGCAGCAATAGTGAGTTTAATACTCTTTGCCATAAAACCATAACAGAATTAAAACAAAAATACCCTGATGTTAAAAGGATATATGTCAGGGCAAGCTTTCCATATATAGACAACAGCTACAAAAACTATTTACTTGACTATTACGAGGACACTTACATTCCCGAAAAGGCAATCAACGCAGGACGAGCGAGTTATGTAATCCGCAATCGAGAAATGATAGACAAAAGTGATTTTTGCATAATATATTACAAAGACGATTATCTTCCGCCAATGCGGAGGAACAGCAGACGTGATTTATTTGCCTATCAGCCTAAAAGCGGAACGAAAACAGCCTACGAATATGCAAAAAAGAAGGGCAAGATAATAATTATCATTTAGATTTATTTTTTGGCATTTTGCCTATCATTCAATTGTTTAACGACAACAAACGGGACGATGCCCACATCGTCCCGTAGATACACGCAAGAGAGCCGAAAAAAGGTCGCAGTAAAATCTCTGCGACCTTTTTAGGTTTATTTACTTTTATTTTATATCCGATACTGCGATAGGCTGTACTGACTGCAAGTCATATTCTTTTTCCACAACCTCTGTCAAAGCCTTTATTGTATCAATTGATGTCATAATATTGACAGAACATTCTGATGCTGTACGGCGAATTTTAAAGCCGTCACTATTCTTATCGTTACCTTTTTTAGGAATATCAATAACAAAGTCACACATACCGCTTCTGATAACGTCAAGGACATTTGGAACGCCCTCGCCTATCTTCTTGGCACGCTGAACCTTATAGCCGTGTGCCTCTAAATAATCGGCTGTACCCGATGTGGAAATAAAGCGGCATCCCAGCTTATCAAACTTCTCTACAATTGGTAAGAAGGCTTCCTTATCTCTGTCGCAAATTGTCAGCAAAATAGTGCTTCCTGCCTTAGGTATCGAGATTTCTGCACCCAAAAAGCCTTTATACAAAGCCTCATAATAGTCGTTGCCTACGCCCAGGACTTCACCTGTTGAACGCATCTCAGGTCCTAAGCTGACTTCAACCATAGGCAGTTTTTTAGTTGAGAATATAGGAACCTTTACGGCAACCATATTCGGTTCTTTGTTTATTCCTGATGCATATCCCATTTCAGCAAGGGTTTCGCCCAGCATAACTCTTGTTGCAAGCTCTATAACAGGAACACCCGTAACCTTTGTGATATAAGGCACTGTTCGGCTTGAACGCGGGTTCACCTCTATGATATACAAGTCGCCCTCAAATTCGATAAACTGAATGTTAATCATACCTATTACTTCTAAGGCAACAGATATACGGCGGGTTACATCCATAATCTTTTGCTTGATTTCTTCGCTTACATTCTGAGGCGGATATATAGATATACTGTCGCCCGAATGTACGCCTGCACGTTCGAGATGCTCCATAATACCCGGGATAAACACATCTGTGCCGTCACAAATCGCATCAACCTCAAGTTCTCTGCCGCCTAAGTATCTGTCAATCAGAACAGGGTTATCCTTATCCTTTTTGAAGGCATCCTCTAAGTATAGTGTAAGCTCTTTTTCGTTATGGGTTATTTCCATACCCTGACCGCCCAATACATATGACGGACGTACAAGCAACGGATATTTGAGCTTTTCCGCCTCCTTTATTCCGTCCTCTGTTGACCAGACCGCTCTGCCCTTAGGTCTTTTTATGTTAAGTTCTTCAAGCAAGTCATCAAACTTTTCTCGGTCCTCGGCCGCATCTATCTGTTTAGGTCTTGTTCCGTAAATCGGAACATTCATCTCATCCAAGAAGTTAGCCAGCTTGATGGCTGTCTGTCCGCCGAACTGGAGTATAACTCCGTCAGGCTTTTCAAGCTCTATAATACTTAAAACATCTTCCTCTGTCAACGGCTCAAAGTACAGCTTGTCAGATATATCAAAGTCTGTACTTACTGTTTCGGGATTGTTGTTGATGATTATCGTTTCAAGTCCAAACTTTTTAAGTGCATTGATGCTGTGAACGCTACAATAGTCAAACTCAATACCCTGTCCTATTCTGATAGGACCTGAACCGATTACAAGCACCTTCTTCTTATCGGAAGCCGACGCCTCATTATATTCATCATATGTTGAGTAGTAGTATGGCGAAACAGCCTCAAACTCACCTGCACAAGTATCAACCATTTTGTATACAGGAAGTATTCCGTGGTCTTTTCTGTAATTTCTGATATCGGCACTCTTACAGCCTATGAACTGAGCTATTCCCTCATCAGCAAAGCCCATCTTCTTATATCTTGTAATAAGCTCGGGCGTTATTGTTGCCAATGTGTATTCCTTAAGTTCTTCCTCCATATCGACTATGTTCTTAATCTTTTTAAGGAAGAATGGGTCCATTCCCGTAATTTCAGAAATTTTATCTATTCTGTAATCTCTTCTTATAAGTTCAGCAAGCTCAAACAATCTCTCGTCATCAGGAGTTTTGATATTTGCCCTCAAGCTCTCTGAGGACTTGTCCTTTGCAGACTCACGCTCCAGGGTGTACTGCTTGATTTCAAGTGAGCGGATACCCTTCAGCAAAGCACTTTCAAAGCTGTTGCCGATTGACATAATCTCACCTGTTGCCATCATTTTTGTTCCGAGAGTCCTCTTTGCACCGAAGAACTTGTCAAAGGGCCACTTAGGTATTTTTATAACGCAATAGTCAAGTGCAGGCTCAAAGCAAGCGTAGGTCTTGCCTGTAACCGCATTTTTGATTTCGTCAAGATTATATCCCAAAGCAATCTTTGCACCGATTTTAGCAATCGGATAACCGGTAGCCTTTGAAGCAAGTGCTGACGAACGGCTAACACGAGGATTAATCTCGATAACTGCGTACTCAAAGCTCTTTGGGTTTAATGCGAACTGAACATTACATCCACCCTTTATCTCTATTGAGTTGATAATATCTATTGCCGCTTTTCTGAGCATCTGATACTCTCTGTCGGCAAGGGTTTGTGTAGGAGCAACAACTATACTGTCACCTGTATGAACACCCACAGGGTCGACGTTTTCCATACTGCAAACGGTGATACAGTTACCTGCACCGTCACGGATAACCTCATACTCGATTTCCTTCCAACCTCTGATACATTTTTCGATAAGGACCTGACCTACACGTGATAAATGTATGCCTTGAGCGGCTATTTCGCCAAGCTCAAACTCGTCCTCCGCTATACCGCCGCCTGTACCTCCCAGGGTATATGCAGGTCTTACGATAACCGGATATCCTATCTCTCTGGCAAATTCAAGAGCGTCATCAATTGTGTTTACTATCTTACCTTGAACAATAGGCTGATTGGTACGCTCCATCAAGTTTTTAAAGCTCTCTCTGTCCTCGCCCTCTTTGATTGCCTCTATGGAAGTACCGATAACACGTACGCCGTATTTGTCAAGTATTCCCTTGTCATACAACTCACAAGAGAGGTTAAGTCCCGTCTGTCCGCCCATTCCTGCAATCAAGCTGTCGGGACGTTCCTTTACGATTACGTTTTCAAGTGTTTCAACGGTAAGAGGCTCGATATATGTTCTGTCAGCCATCTGAGAGTCGGTCATTATAGTAGCAGGATTGCTGTTTACCAGCACAACCTCTACCCCTTCTTCTCTGAGTGCCTGACACGCCTGTGTACCTGAATAGTCAAACTCGGCTGCCTGACCTATAACGATAGGTCCCGAACCGATTACAAGAACTTTTTTTATACTGTTATCTCTTGGCATATCAATACCCCCTTATGCTAAAAAATCATCGAATATATTATTGGTGTCCAATGGTCCGGGGCAAGCTTCGGGATGGAACTGCACACTTTGTATATCAACTGTTTTACCCTTTATGCCCTCACAGGTTCCGTCATTTACATTTATATATGAAACCTCTAACTCCTCGGGCAGACCGTCCAAAATATAGTTATGATTCTGAGAAGTAATGGAAACACGTCCTGTTTCAAGATTTTTAACAGGCTGATTTGCACCGTGATGGCCAAACTTTAACTTCTTTGTTTTACAGCCCATAGCCAAGCCTATAACAAGATGTCCCATACATACGCCCCTTACGGGATATTTGCCTATCAGTTGTTTAACTGTTTCAACTGTTTCGGGTATGTCCTCAGGGTCGCCAGGTCCGTTTGAAATCATAACCAAATCGGGGTTTTCCTCTATAATTCTGCCCGCCGACGTATTATAAGGGAACACGGTTATCTTACAGCCTCTCTCCTTAAGAGAACGCAGTATTCCCGCCTTAACACCTGCATCAATAAATGCCACGTGCTTGCCTTTGCCGTCTATTGTATAAATTTCCTTGGCGGAAACCCTCTTTACAACGTCAGAGTTATCGAGGCTGTCAAATCTTGCACTTAAACCTCTGTCAGAGATTGTTCCGACATCGGTTGTAATGATACCGCGCATACAGCCCGCATCTCTTATAATTCTGGTGAGCGCCCTCGTATCAATACCCTCTAAGCCCAAAACTCTGTTCTGACGCAAAAAGCCGTCGAGGTCCATCTCTGTTCTGAAGTTGTTGGGATAATCACACTTTTCACGCACTATCAATGCGGTAAGAGCCGGCTTGTCCGCTTCCATATCCTCAAGATTAATTCCGTAGTTGCCGATAAGCGGATATGTAAGGACTACCATCTGTCCGCAGAAGGACGGGTCTGTAATCGCCTCCTGATAGCCTGTCATAGATGTGGAAAACACAACCTCGCCCACTACATCGTGAACATATCCAAAAGCTGTTCCTGTAAATCTTATTCCGTTTTCAAGAATAAGCTCTGCCGGTTTTGACTGCATAAAATCACTCCTTATAAGAAATTGATATAGGCAAAAATAAAGGGCTGTCAAGCAAAAAACTTAACGCCCTGTTATTTTAATTCAAAAAATACTTCACCCTTGCAATAGAACGAAGAAGCAATTGAAAAATCATAAATGGCAATACCTTTGTGATTAACTATATTTGGTGTCATTTTTTTGCTCCTTTCCCGCACTATTCATTATCAATTTATTTTATCATTTTTTACGAACTTAGTCAAGCAAAAAATTAAATTTTTTTCATTTTTTATTATATGTCCATTGCCAAAGGGCTCTCGCCGCCGTCAACAAGTCGGGTTTTGTATCCTCGGGAATATACGTCGGTTCGCCGAATATCCTTGTCAAAAACGCTTTTGCATAAGCCGTGTCCGTCTTTTTATTCCCTGACGCAGTCATAACTCCCTCGTATGTTTTAACATTTGCAACAATCAAAGCCATAAGGCAGATTTCGGTCTGCCTTCTTCTTATAACACTGTCCGTTTCGCCGTCTGCACAGATTGCCCCATCTGCCCTGAGACTACGCACAATTAAGTCCACACACCTTTTTGCAAACGCATCACTCGGCACAATGCTTTGAGTTTCTCTGAACATTGATGTTGCGTTGACGCCTATATCAAAGGTGTTATCCGCCTCACTTGGTATAATCGTCTTTATTACCGCATTAACTCCGCCCATAGCTGCCGCAAGTGCCGTTTCCGTATTCAATGCGGAATACTTTACACCTATCCTCTCCATCTCCTCACGGATATTATGTATCTCCTCTGCGGAACACGACAACAGTCTTTTTTCAAGCTGTTTTGTTCTTTTGTCCGCATACACCAAGCCTAAGGGCGAATAGCTTTTATATACTTTTATATTTGAGATATAAGCAACTGTTTTTGTATTGCCGTATATAATCTCTATCGTATCAGGGCATACACCTGCATACCTTACATATGCGGTAACCGCTCCGTTCTCGGATATGCTTATCACCTCTGCATCTGCCTTGCCGCAATTTACTCGTATATTTTTATACGCACTTTGATTGACAAAATATTCAACACTCTCCCTCGCTATCTCGGGAATATTATCATCGGGATAGATGTGTTGGTCCGACAGTTTTCTTATGTTTCCCACAGAAACATAATACATTTCCTCATCTCGCATTACCCCATCCGAATTTGTAACACACACAACAACCGCATCATTGGTTTCTGCCCATAAGTCAGTGCCGTCCCCTGCTTCTGTATCGCTCAACTTATACAGCAGTCTGCTGGTATTTTTGTCGTTGTTTTCAATAAAGCCGTCTGTTATAAATTTATCTCCGCTCATAACTGCAAAGCTTCCGTCAAAGGACCTTGCCCCATAGTAAACAAAGCTCCTTGCAAGCTGTGACTCGCCTTTTGAAAATCCGCAATCCTTATCATATATCAGCAACAGCTTTTTGGATATTATGCAGTTTAAGTCTTGCAAACAAACTCTGCACAGCATCTCACCGCCGTTTACGCCCTCTACAAGCACGGCAGAATTTTTATTATTCCTGCCCTTTATATCTAAACAAAAATCTCTGTTTGCGGCAATGTTTTCAGCCGACACCTCCGCACAGCCGTCAGCTTTTTTATTTACAATTATATTATGTGTAGGTGACGAAATATCCCAACTGCTGCCGTCAGCAACATTCAGGCAAAGAGATACCTTATGCTGTGATACATTATTGCCGTAACTGCCCTTAGTCAAGGGCAGTATCATTCTGCTTTTATTCAAAGGAACGTATGCCGTCAGCAATATATCACACTTGCCGTCATTCAAGGAACCAAGTGTCAGCATATACTCACAGGTATTCACCTTTTTTAAAACGGCATATGCATCTTTTCCGTTTAACAGCATTGATGCGTGAGAGGCAGTTACTACCTTAGAATTTATTATCTTGCCGTTTATGCATATTTTAAATGCTGATATTTGCGCGCCCTCAGGCAGACTGAAAACATATTCCGCCGAAACATTTTTATTTTTGCCTTCAAAGGACAGAACATAAGACAAAAAGGCGTGTCCCGAAAACACTTCACCTGTTATCTTTATGCTTTGCAATATGTTCATTTACCTCTCTCCTGCTTTATAAAACGTATTAATCATTTGTAAAATTTGTATATTCAAAATAACTTTAATGAATATTATAACTTGCATATTAAACTTTGTCAATCAAATTCAAATTAACTAAAAATGTAGTTGCACTTTTTTAAAATCTGTGTTAAATTAACATACAGATATACTGTTTCAACGAGGGGAGATTATTATGGAACGTGAAAAATTCGGCTCACGTCTGGGGTTTATACTAATCTCGGCAGGCTGTGCAATAGGTCTTGGGAATGTCTACCGCTTTCCCATTACGGCAGGGAGCTACGGCGGTGCTTTTTTCGTGCTTATCTATATGGCTTTTTTAATTCTTTTGGGAATCCCGGCAATGACGGCTGAGCTTGCGGTAGGACGCGCGAGCAAAACGAGTATCGCCAAATCCTTTGAACTTCTTGAAAAAACGGGGCAGAAATGGCACCTTATGAAATATGTCGGCATTGCGGGCAACTATCTGCTTATGATGTTTTACACCACCATTTCGGGCTGGATGTTGATTTATTTTGTTAAGTATCTCAGCGGTTCCATTATGCCCGTTCAAGGCGGCGAGGCATTGGGAAATCTCTTTGCGTCAATCGTCACAGATGTAAGACTTTGCACAATCTATACTTTTGCTGTTATTCTGATATGCTTTGGCGTTTGCTCCCTGGGGCTTCAAAAGGGAGTAGAAAAAATCACAAAGGTTATGATGCTCGCACTTTTAGCCTTGATTATCGGTCTTGCTGTTTATTCCTGTACTTTGCCGAATGCCTCAGAAGGTCTTAAATTCTATTTGATACCATCGCTCACCCATTTAAAACAGGCAGGTGTATGGACTGTTATTTCTTCGGCTATGGGTCAGGCATTCTTTACGCTGTCCGTCGGCATTGGCTCTATTGCCATCTTCGGCAGTTATATCGGCAAGGAACGCAGACTTATGGGCGAAACAATCACCATTGTCAGCCTTGATACTTTTGTTGCAATTATGTCGGGGCTTATTATCTTCCCCGCTTGCTTTACTTATAACAACGGTGTCACCGCCGACGCAAGCTCTGTTGGTGCAAGCTTTTTGTTCACCACACTTTCGAGCATATTCAATTCAATGCCCGGCGGAAGAGTTGTAGGAACTCTGTTCTTTTTGTTTATGGTATTTGCCGCCTTCTCAACAGTAATTGCGGTGTTTGAAAACATTATGTCGTTCTGGTTGGAGCTTACCCGTATGAGCCGCCGAAGGATTGCCGTTATAAATATTGTATTATTGCTTGTTTTATCGCTTCCCACAATACTCGGCAACAGCCTTTGGTCGGCATTTACAATCTTTGGCAAAAGCATTATGGATATAGAGGACTTTATCATCAGCAACAACCTACTTCCCCTGGGTGCTCTTGCCTATGTACTTTTCTGTGCACACAGCAAATACGGCTGGGGTTGGGACAACTTTATATCAGAGGCTAACACGGGCAAAGGGCTTGCCTTTCCTAAAATGTTCAAATTTTATATGCAATATATCCTGCCTGTAATAATCTTCATTGTATGGCTTCAGGGATACATTGCAAAATAATATAAGAGGGTGACTTAAATGACTGACAATACAAACACATCAAACAGGGAATACAGTACATCGGAGCTTATCAAAAGAATTCTGCCGTACTTTAAACCGTACAAAAAAACATTGGCAACAGACCTTTTTTGTGCATCACTCACCACTATATGCGAGATTGTACTGCCAATGATAATACGCAAGATAACCAACACCGCTATTGAAAATGTAGCTTTGGTGACTGTTAAAATGATTGGTTCTCTTGCCCTTTTGTACCTTGTCTTAAGGATAATCGACTCCTTTGCAAACTTTTATATGGCGTGTCAAGGTCATATTATGGGTGCAAAGATAGAAACAGATATGCGTCGTGATGCGTACTCCCATCTGCAAAGGCTTTCAGACACATATTTTAACAATACCAAAGTAGGTCAGATAATGGCACGTATCACAAACGACCTGTTTGACATAACCGAATTCTCTCACCACTGTCCCGAAGAATTTTTTATTGCAGGTCTTAAAATTGTTGCTTCATTTATCATTTTATCAAGAATAAATATTACGCTGACACTTTTGATGTTCGCCTTTGTGCCTGTTATGACCTTGGTATGCAAGATCATTAACAAAAAAATGCGTAAAGCCTTTATTGCACAACGTCAGCAAATCGGAGAGCTGAACGCAAACATAGAGGACAGCCTTCTCGGTCAAAAGGTTGTTAAGGCGTTTACCAACGAGGATATTGAAAATCAACGCTTTGAAAAGGGAAATCAGATTTTTTTGAATATTAAAAAATATTCCTATGTGCTGATGGGTGCATTCCAGACGTCAACAAGGGTGTTTGACGGATTGATGTATCTGACAATCATTCTCGCAGGCGGACTTTTGCTTATAAAGGGCAAACTTCTTCCCGGTGACTTAGTGGCATATGTTATGTATGTATCGACTCTGATTACCACAATTCGCAAAATCATTGACTTTACCGAGCAATTTCAAAGAGGTCTTACGGGAATTGAACGATTTTTGCAGATAATGGACTCGGATATTGAAATCTTTGACTCTCCGAACGCAAAGGATATCGTAAACCCCAAGGGCGACATTGTATTTAAAGATGTTTCCTTTGAATATCCCGATGACCACAATCAAGTTTTTAAGGGCTTAAATCTCTCAATTAAGCCAGGCGAGAAGGTTGCCATTGTGGGACCGTCAGGAGGTGGAAAGACTACGCTGTGCAATCTTATTCCACGCTTTTACGATATTACAAGCGGAAGTATAACCCTTGACGGAATTAATATAACCGACATAACTCTAAAGAGTCTGCGTAAAAGCATAGGTGTTGTTCAGCAGGACGTATATCTTTTCTCAGGCACTGTATATGAGAACATTTTATACGGCAACCCCTCTGCCACCAGGGAAGATGTTGAAAGAGCCGCACGACTTGCAAATGCGGACGAGTTTATCAGAGAACTGAAAGACGGATACGATACATATATCGGTGAGAGAGGAGTTAAGCTGTCGGGCGGTCAGAAGCAGCGAATAAGCATTGCGAGAGTCTTTCTTAAAAACCCGTCTATCATTATATTAGACGAAGCAACCTCCGCTCTTGACAACGAGAGCGAGTACGAAGTGGCAAAATCCCTCAATGCTCTTGCAGAGGGCAGGACAACCCTGACCATTGCACACAGGCTGTCAAGCATAATGAACTCCGACAGAATTTTGGTTCTCACAAACGATGGTATTGTCGAGGAGGGCAACCACGACTCCCTTATGGCTCAAAACGGAATTTACTGCCAATTCTACAAAATGGCAAATGAGTTTAAGTAATATTATTACCGCTTTATGGCAATACTTGACTAAATTTTAATAAATGGTTATAATACCCATTAGGGTGATAATACAAAACCGAACCGTGATTTTGAACAGATTTTGGTGCGGAGGATGCAGATAGGCTGACGCCTATCAAAGACGACAAACCGAAAGATGCCTAAATTAATTGTTTTTGGCAGGTTCGGATTTATATTCTCACCCATTACGATAAGAGGTGATTGGTTATGACCTTTTATAGCTTTTTATCAACAATACTAAGCTATGTTTTTACACTTATCATATATCTGTTTATCTTTTCGGTTATACGCTTGATTTATCTTGATGTTAAGAAAATGAGCAGGTTTGAAAACAACAATGTTTCAGATGCTGCCTGTGCAAGCCTGAAACCAATCAAATCAAAGGTTCAAACAGAATATGCACTTAAAAATCGTTATATGATATATGATGATGCTGTTATCGGCAGAAGCCGTAACTGCGATATTGTTATTCCCGAAGATTTTATATCATCAAACCACGTCCATATTTGGTACGAGGACGGCGAATGGTATCTTGAAGATTTAGGCAGCCGAAACGGAACAACAGTCAACGAACAGCGTATTCTTCATCCTGTGATTTTAGACCCTGAGGATATTATTTCCCTGGGCGGTCTGAACTTTGTTTTTGAACTGTAATGTAAAATCGAATAAAATCGGATAAATCGGAAAGGAATTGAGCTTTATGTCAAGATTTGAAGGAGTTAATTACAAGCGTCCTGCTCTGTTGCTTATCTTGATGAATATTTTTGGATTTGGTCTTTTGTTTGTCGCAAATGATTATAACAAAAATATCCTGTATATCGGTCTTGGTATTCTCGGCTTTTTTATACTGACCTACACTATAATCATTTTGTGCCGTATGGGAGATAAATTTATTGTGCCTATGGCTTGTATGCTGATAACTATGGGTGTTATTTTGCTGTGCAGAATTAACATTGACTACGGCATAAAGCAGATTATGTGGGTTGCGCTCGGTTGTGTGACCTTCTTTTTGGCGTATGCGATTTATTATAATTTTAAATATTGGCACAGGCTGTGGTTTCTCTATGCAATCGGAGCAACAGCACTGTTTCTTGCCACACTGATTTTCGGTAAAACCGTAAACGGTTCAAAGAATTGGATTCAATTCGGCTCCTCCTTTGCCTTTCAGCCGTCAGAGCTTACCAAAATGCTTTATATTATGTTTCTTGCGTGCTACTTTTCAAAGTCCTGGTCTGCACCTGTCGGCAAGATACCGCCTAAGTATATATCATTGGGCATAACATATCTGTTCATAGGCTTTTTGGTTTTGCAACGGGATTGGGGAACTATCCTTGTTTTGTATTCTATATACATTTTTATGCTGTATGTCTATGAGGAAGGCTATAAATTTCTTATTGCCAATATCGGTGCCGCATCAATCGTTGCAATTTTAGGCTACAAATTTCTGTATCACATACAGGTTCGTGTCAGCACCTGGCTTGACCCCTGGTCTGACATATCAAATACGGGCTATCAGATAACTCAGTCATTGTTTGCAATCGCCTCGGGCGGTTACTTCGGACGGGGAATAGGCAACGGCTCGCCAAACTATATCCCCGAAGTCCATTCCGACTTTATCTTTGCAGCAGTTTGTGAAGAAATGGGTGTTTTCGGCGGTGCCGCAATAATTATCCTGTTCTTCCTTATTGCTTACAGATGTTTTAAAATTTCCATAAAAACCACCAACGCATATGATAAAGCAGTATGCTTCGGCTTGACAATTATGTTTGCTATGCAGACCTTTATAATTGTCGGCGGTGTTACAAAAATGATTCCGCTCACAGGTATAACATTGCCTTTTGTCAGTTACGGCGGAACATCAATCGTTGTCAGCTTTGCCTCTCTGGGCGTAATTCAAGCCATATCCGCCAAAGCGGAAAGAGGCAAAAACGAGAAAGCAGGTGACCGAGATGAACATTAACAAAAAAATCATTCGTGTCCTTGTAGTTATTGCACTGATGTTTTTATCGCTTGTGACATACTTGCTGTACTTTAATATGTTTAGTGCCGAAAAGGTTGCAAGCAACCCATACAACAAACGTCAATGGGAGGACGAAAGATATGTCATTCGCGGCAGTATCTATGACTGCAACGGCGAAGTTTTGGCAAAAACAGAAGTCAATGGTGACGAAAGAACAAGAGTATATCCGTACGGCCACCTGTACAGCCACGTTATTGGCTACTACTCAAAGGTGTACGGCAAAAGTCAGCTTGAAATGAAATACGACAAAGAGCTTCTCGGCCACGGAGATATAAGTATAAACTTTAACGAACTCCGCTCGGGATATGACTTGCACCTTACCATAGATAACGATTTGCAAAGCTATGCATACGACCAACTAAACGGACGCAATGGTGCTGTTGTGGCGTTGGAGCCGTCAACGGGAAAAATTCTGGCAATGGTAAGTTATCCTGACTTTAATCCGTCTGCCTCAGCCTTGGAGCAGAATTGGAACAGCATAGTTGAGAGAAAGGACTCTCCGCTTCTTGCAAGAGCCACAAACGGGCTCTATGCCCCCGGCTCGACTTATAAAATTGCAACCACGGTTGCAGCATACAATGCTGGGTATGCAACACAGACCTTTGAAGATAACGGCTCATTTAAACTTGATGATTTTAAAGTGGAAAATTACGGCGGCAAAAGCTATGGCAACATTGATTTGAAAACGGCTTTTGAGGTATCAAGCAACGCTGTTTTTTGTTCCCTTGGCTACGAGCTTGGCTCTGAAAACATTTTATCAAATGCAGAGGCCTTTGGGATAAACAAGGATATAAACACCGATATTCCTGTTGCCAAAAGCAAAATCGAGTACAAAAAAATGTCCAACGCTGATGCGGCTCTTGTTTCAATCGGTCAAGGGCAGTTGTTAATGACACCTCTGCACGTCGCAATGATGGGTGCCTCTGTCGCTAACAACGGCTCAATGATGAAGCCGTATCTTGTTGACAGCATAACAACATCATCAGGTATGACAATAGGAACAGCAAAGCAGGAATCTCTGTCTGTGCCAATGTCGTCTATGTGTGCCGGGTATTTGAATGAATTAATGACAGGCGTTGTCAAGGAGGGTACAGGCAAAGGTGCCGCAATCTCAGGCATAACAGTTGCAGGCAAGACGGGTACTGCCGAAAACGAAACAGATAAGGACCACGCTTGGTTTGTGGGATATGCCCCTGCGGAAAATCCTCAAATCGCCGTTGCCGTTTTGTTGGAATACGATGGTGGCGCAGGCGGTACTAACGCCGCCCCTATTGCACGAAATATAATCAGAAGGTATTTGAAATAGAAATGCCCGAAAAAGACGTTAAAATGCTTGCGTTTTAGCGTCTTTTGTGATATAATAGTAAATTATTAAAAAGTAGGAAAGAGATGGAAAAATGACTTTAGAGGAAATTAAGTCCCTTGACAAGAAATATTATATGAATACCTTTGGCGACCGCACACCTATCTGCTTTACAGAAGGCAAGGGAATTGAGCTTACCGCAACTGACGGAAAGGTCTATAAAGATTTTTTTGCAGGGATAGCAGTAAACTGCTTGGGCTACGGACACGAACGTCTTACCCGTGAACTGTGCGACCAGGTTTCAAAGCTTATTCATATTTCAAATATATATTATGGTGAGTCTCAGGCTAAGCTGGCAAAATTAATTATTGAAAATTCGTGTGCTGACAGAGTTTTCTTCTGCAACAGCGGTGCAGAGGCAAACGAGGGTGCAATAAAATTAGCCAAAAAATACTTCACTATGAAGGACGAAAATGATAAAATTGAGTTTATCACTCTTAAAAGTTCATTCCACGGCAGAACCTTGGCAACCGTTGCCGCTACCGGACAGGAAAAGTATCAGAAACCTTACAAGCCTTTGTTAGAGAAATTTATACATATTGACATCAACGATATTGACGCTCTTAAAAATGCGGTATCTGACAAAACTGCCGCAATTATGGTTGAGTTAATTCAGGGCGAGAGCGGTGTTCATCCTCTTGACAGAGAATACGTTGACACAATCGTAGATATTTGCAAAAAGAATGACATAGTTTTAATTGTTGACGAAATACAGACAGGTATAGGCAGATGCGGTGAGTTATTTGCACATCAGCTTTACGGCATTGAGCCTGACATCTTTACAATGGCAAAGGGCTTGGGCGGCGGTGTTCCCGTTGGCGGTTTTGCCGCGAAGCAAAAATTTGCCGATGCCTTTGTTCCCGGTGACCACGGCACCACCTTCGGCGGCAATCCGCTTGCAATGCGTGCAGGCTGTGTTGTCCTTGATGAGCTTTTAAATAACGGCGTCATAGAAAATGCGAAAACTGTCGGCAAATATTTTAATGACAAGTTAAACAGCCTTGCTGACTCCTCAGGCAAAATTGCAGAGGTTCGCGGAGCAGGTCTTATGCTTGGCGTTGAATTCAAAGAAGAAATTGCAAAGGAAATGGGCAGCAAAATGCGTGACAAGGGCTATCTTGTAGGCGTTATCGGAACAAAAATATTCAGAATTGTTCCTCCTCTTATCATCACAAAAGACGACGTTGACGGCTTTACAGATGCCCTTAATTCTGTTTTGGAACAGGCATAACAGCATATAAATATTATTTTACGCCCTACTAATCGGCGAAAGGAGTTTTAAAAATGAGTCTTGAACATTTTATAAGTATACACGATATAACTGTTGATGAATTTCATCATCTTATCGACCTGGGTCTTAAATTAAAAAAAGAGAAAAAACAGGGTATTCCCCATCACATTTTAAAGGGTAAGACCCTGGCTATGATTTTCACAAAATCTTCAACCCGAACAAGAGTTTCCTTTGAAACAGGAATGTATCAGCTTGGCGGCTTTCCTATGTTCTTAAGCTCCAACGACATACAGCTTGGCAGAGGGGAGAGCATATATGATACAGCAAATGTCCTCAGCCGTTTTGTTGACGGAATAATGATAAGAACCTATGACCATCAGGACGTTTTGGACCTTGCTAAATACGGAACAGTTCCCGTTATCAACGGTCTTACCGACCTTCTTCACCCTTGTCAGGTTATGGCTGACCTTATGACAGTTTATGAGCACAAGGGCAAGTTAGAGGGCTTAAAGCTCGCCTATATCGGTGACGGAAACAATATGACCCATTCACTGCTTTACGGCTGTGCAAAGGCAGGTATGGACATCTCTGTTGCAACACCTAAAAACTATGAACCGGATGCAGAAATCGTTGCAGGTGCCAAAGAAGATGCAAAGCAGACAGGCAGTAATATTGTTGTAACCTATGACCCTGTTGAAGCAATTTCAGGCGCAGATGTTGTCTGCACGGACACTTGGGTAAGTATGGGACAGGAAGCCGAAAAGGCAGAGAGAATAAAAGTATTCGGCGACTATCAGATAAATGCTGATTTGTTTGCAAAGTCAAAGGACGACAGCATATTTATCCATTGCTTGCCTGCATACCGCGGATATGAAGTAACCGAAGATGTTATAGACGGTCCTCGTTCGGTTATATTTGACGAGGCGGAAAACAGGCTTCACGCTCAAAAAGCAGTTATGGCTGCCGTTATGGGCGGAGAATAATATAACACCTCAGAAAGGAAGATATACAGATGGATAAAAGTTTTTACGCTTTTGAAGTTAAGTCTGCAACAGAAGAAGACATCCCTGCTATTCATAAAATAACCCACGATGCCTTTCTTAAATACTGCGAAAATGCAGGTCTTGACTACAACATTGAAGCACTTAACGAAACATATGATGACATTCGCAATGATATTGACAACAAACACGTGTTTGTTGTACGTATTGACGACCAGCCTGTCGGTGCGGTCAGAATTGAAATTCTGCCCAACAATGAGGCGTACCTCAGCCGTTTTGCAGTAGCCGACAGCAACCGCAACAGCGGTATCGGCAAAATTCTTATGAGCGTTGTTGACAAGGTTATGAAACAGAATAACGTAAAAATTCTCAGACTGCATACAAGTGCAAAGGTAACCGCCCTGATAAGATTTTACTATGGCAGAGGATTTTACATAGCTAATGTTGAGTACAGCAGGGGCTATCCTCGGGCAGAACTTATTAAAGAATACTAATACGCATCATTTGCTATTTGAAACAATATATCGGAGGAATTAAGTATGAAAATTAAACAGTTATTTACAGAAACGTTTGAGGACGGAGCAGAAGTTGCAGTCAACGGCTGGGTCAGAACACTTCGTGTTTCAAAGAACTTCGGCTTTATCGAGCTTAACGATGGTTCATATTTCAAAAATGTTCAGGTCGTAATTGAGGCAGACGTTCTTTCAAACTTTCAAGAGCTTTCAAAGCTCAACGTGGGTTCGGCTCTCCGCATAAAGGGAAGACTTGCCCTTACCCCTGAAGCAAAACAGCCATTTGAAATCAAGGCAACTGAGGTTGATATCGAGGGTGCAAGCACGCCCGACTACCCACTGCAGAAAAAGCGTCACTCCTTTGAATATCTGCGCACCATACCGCATCTCCGCACACGCACAAACACATTTTCTGCGGTATTCCGTGTTCGTTCTCTTACTGCGTTCGCTATTCACAAATTCTTTAATGAACGTGGTTTTGTGTATGTTCACACTCCGTTAATAACAGGAAGTGACTGCGAAGGTGCAGGTGAGATGTTCCGCGTAACAACTCTTGATTTAAACAACCCTCCCAAAACAGATGACGGAAACATTGATTTTTCACAGGACTTCTTCGGTCAGGAGAGTTCTTTGACGGTCAGCGGTCAGTTAGAGGGTGAGGACTGTGCTATGGCTTTTGGTGATATATACACCTTTGGTCCTACATTCCGTGCAGAAAACTCAAACACCACAAGACACGCTGCTGAGTTCTGGATGATTGAACCTGAAATCGCATTTGCAGACCTTGAAGACGATATGCGCCTTGCCGAGGATATGCTGAAATATGTTATAAACTATGTTCTTGAGAACGCTCCCGAAGAAATGAACTTCTTTAACAGCTTTGTTGACAAGGGCTTGCTTGAAAGACTTAACAATGTTGTTTCAAACGACTTTGGCAGAGTGACCTATACAGAGGCAATAGAGCTTCTTAAAAACAGCGGCAAGGAATTTGAATATCCTGTTGAATGGGGCTGTGACCTGCAAACAGAACACGAACGCTATCTGACAGAAGAAGTGTTCAAAAAACCAATCTTTGTCACCGACTATCCAAAAGAAATTAAGGCATTTTATATGCGTATTAACGACGACAACAAAACCGTTGCCGCTATGGATTGTCTTGTTCCCGGCATTGGCGAAATCATAGGCGGAAGCCAAAGAGAAGAAAGACTTGATGTACTTCTCGACAGAATGAAGGAACTTGGACTTTCCGAGGAGGATTACAGCCATTACCTGGACTTACGCCGTTTCGGCGGAACCAAACACGCAGGCTACGGGCTTGGCTTTGAGCGTGCTATTATGTACTTGACGGGTATGAGCAACATACGTGACGTACTTCTCTATCCGAGAACAGTTAATAATCTGTATTAATTTTGTTCGGAGGGTATCTTATATGACTTTATTCGGAATAGATCTTTGGCGAATTATAACTTGCGTTGTACTGATTATTTTAGTAGTCAAACGTGCAAACATTGTTGCGATATTTGCCAAGCAAAAGTATGCACACAAGGACTATGAGGGTGCTATAAAGATATTTAAGGTTGCAAATGTAATCGGCAACTTAAATATCAAAAACAAGGAATTATACGGCTACGCTCTTTTGCGTTGCGGTCACGTTGATGAGGCACAGGTTCAGTTCAGAAATACACTTCCTCTCACCAAGGCAGACAGCGCCGACAGGTATCAGCTTAAAAATCTAATTGCACTGACCTATTGGAAGCAAGGAAATCTTCCTGATGCAATTGAGGAACTTGAAGAAGTGATTGAAAAGGGTTACAAAAATACTCAAATCTATCAGAATTTGGGTATACTCTATAACCTGAGCGACAATCACGAGAAAGCAAAAAAGTTCAACGAGGAAGCCTACGAATACAACAAAGACGACAACATCATCTGCGACAACCTTGCTGACATATATGCAATCTGCGGCGAGTACGAAAAATCAAAGCAGATATACGAGGAGCTCCACTCACGAGAACCTGAACCGAGATTCCCGGAAGCATATTACGGATACGGTAAGGTATTGATAAAGCTCGGCGAAAAGGAAAAGGGCATTGAAATGATAGAAAAATCATTGACTAAGCCTTTCTCTTATCTGAGTATTCGCCCTAAAGAAGAAATTGAAAAACTGCTTTCAGACGTTAAAAATGAGAGGCTTTAACCTCTCATTTTTATTTTAGAAATTCTGCCCATTAATAATATTTTCTTTGTCTTTCGTTGAAAAAACGACTTGTCGAAACAAGCCGTTTTATTTGGTGCACCCTGGGAGACTTGAACTCCCATGAAATTGCTTTCACATGGACCTGAACCATGCGCGTCTGCCAATTCCGCCAAGGGTGCAAACTTTATTTATATAACATTAGTTATTCTATCACATTTTTTTGTATAAGTCAAGAAATTTCACGTTATATAAATGAACTTTGTAATTTTTTTATATTTACTTGCCAAAACATTAAATTTGAGGTAAAATAAATGTAGATTTAAGTAGAGTACAAACCCATCCATAACAAACGGTCGATTCGTAAATCGCCCCTACAAATATGCAATGAATAAAGGCTTATTCCTCAGTCAGCTATGTTGACAGCTCTCTATAAGATAAGAGTATCAATCCGAAATATTTTTTCATTGCAAATGGGCTTTGGGCAATTATTCATTAAAAAATATTTCGGATTAGTAATTTGTACCACACACAAGGTAGCCTTTGGGATGTTTAAAATTTTAAATAAAATAATTATCGGAGGAAAGAATATGAGTAAGGGAACAGAAGCAGAAAAGCTATTTAAAGAAGGATATAATTGTTCTCAGGCGGTAATCGGGGCGTTTTGCGACGAATTAGACTTAGACCGCGAAACAGCGTTTAAAATTGCCTCCTCCTTTGGCGGAGGAATGGGGCGTATGCGTGAAGTCTGCGGTGCAGTAAGCGGTATGTTTATGGTTGCCGGACTTAAGCTTGGCTATTCCAGCCCCACCGACAATGATGCGAAAAAAGCACATTATGCTTTAATACAAAAAATGGCAAAAAAATTTAAAGAGGAAAACGGTACAATCGTCTGCCGAGAGCTTTTGGGCGGAACAGCCGACACAGGCTCTGCTCCTACACCTCGAACTGAGAGTTTTTACAAAAAACGTCCTTGCGGTGAATATGTACGTATGGCAGCAGACATTGCTGAGGAAGTAATAAACGAAATGGATATATAAGATATCCGTACCATAATATTTCAGGATAAATACACCCTCAATGCTCACAATAGTATTGAGGAGTTGGTAACGTGAAAGGAGCTTTCACGTTAGCCTCCGGCGGATTAAATTGCACCGCCGAAATTTTCGCATTTGAAACGCGAAACGGCGATGTGCGAAATAATCTCTTATCATTCCATTGCCTTGCGGATAGAAGATAAATTTGATAACTATTTGTGCCGGCGCAAGTCGGCGGAATGGAGATTATTATGAAAAATAAAAGTAAAAATAAACAACAAATCAATCCTGAAATACAACGGGAGGAAGAAGAGAAATACAGATCCCTGAACTTTTATGATGAAGATGACGGCTTAGGTATGACGCTTTTTCCCTATTGTTTTATGGGCGGTACCGCATCTGCCACAGATAGCACCGGTCTTATGCAGACCATCCCGCTAAGTTTGGCTGAGCTGGAGGCGTATGACTCTTTATACAGTTACAGACAAGACCACCCGACAGCAGATAACAACGATATAAAAAACGCATAAAACAGTATTTTGGAGATAATATAAGCATACCGACAGGAAGATTGCTTCCTGTCGGTATGCTTTTTTTACAATAACCTAAAAAACCTAAAAAATCTGTCCCGGCAATTTCAACTTTTGTTTTGGCGGAAAATCTGCATCAAATTTTTCTGCATCTGATTCACTTACAAAATATCCTTTTGGTGTCGCATATTCACCTGTGATACCATCTAAATATCCCGAAATCAATTCCTTGCACAAAAAGAATGACGCATCTTCTCCCTCAGGCAATCCGTGATATCGAATGCCGAACTCTGACGCATAGCGAAACCCGCTTTTGCCGTAAAATTGAATATTACCCTCAAAGCACACTGCACCTGCACCGATTTCCGCCGCTTTTTCAAGGGAGTAATCAAGCAATGCCTTGCCGTATCCCTGCCTCTTATACTCAGGCAAAATTCCGATAGGTCCCATCGTCATAATAGGAATTATTCTGCCGTCATCTGCCTTAATTTCGGCACGCATAAACATATTCTGACCGATAAGCTTGCCGTCTTTCTCCATAACAAAGTCAAGCTCAGGCACAAACGCAGAGTCGTCACGCAAAACGTGAAGCACATAATGCTCAAGACAGCCCGGACGATAAACATTCCAAAATGCTTCCCTTACAAGATGTTCAGTATTATTGTAATCCGCCTCAGTTTCAAGACGAATAA
>CACYTW010000004.1 GCA_902777435.1 uncultured Ruminococcus sp.
TCCCTTTACACAAGGGAGCCTCCAAGTGGAGAAAATATATAAGAGTATATCTCAAGATATCCCTGTTCTAAGCGATTTCAGACTTTTACAAACGGCTAAGCTAATGATTATACAAGGAGAAAGTAATAATATGCAAATATCGACAATTTTATTTGATTTAGACGGAACGCTTCTTCCGATGGATTTAAGTAAATTTATAAAAGGGTATTTGGACATACTTGCAGAAAAAATGGCTCTCCACGGATATGAGCCTGAGCAGTTGATTGACACCATATGGTCGGGAATGGAGGCAATGCTGTTAAATGACGGGACATATACCAACGAAAAGGTATTTTGGAATAAATTTTCTGAAGTGTACGGAGATAAGGCAAAAACCGACAAGAAGATATTTGATGATTTTTATGATAATGATTTTAACCTGGCACAAAAATATTGCGGAACCAACCCTAAAATTCCTTCAATAATAAACAAATTAAAAAAGGAAGGGTATCCCTTGATATTGGCGACAAGTCCTATCTTTCCCGCGGCGGCAACATATAATCGAATTAAGTGGGCAGGCTTAAAGCCGAGTGATTTTGAATATATAAGCACCTACGAAAACAGCAATTACAGCAAGCCAAATCTCAAATATTATCAGGAGCTTATTGATAAGTTGAAGATTGACCCTAAAAGCTGTCTGATGATTGGCAATAACGTAGACGAAGATATGATAGCCTCAGAGCTTGGAATGAGTGTGTTTTTGCTGACCGATGACCTTATAAATAAAAGTAATTCTGATATAAGTAAATATGCAAACGGCGGAACTGACGAACTTATAGAATATCTTAATCAATTAAACATATAAAAAGTGCTGTCTGTTGGTATACAACATTGCCGACAGACAGCACTGTATTTTACAGACTCAGCAAATACTTTGCCGCTTTTGCACAATCTTCAATTTCGTTTTCGCCTTCGTATTCATAAATGACTTCTGTGCCGTCATTTAAAATATTAAGACAACGTGCAAAATCAATTATGTCGTCACCTGCCGCCGCCTCGCCTTTGTCGGCGGTTATTTCCTTAAAGTGAACAGTATAGATTTTGTCCTTGTATTTCTCAAGCACATCATACACGTCATATCCGCCGAAGATTACGTGGTAAGTATCGGGCTGAGCGTATAAATGCTCTGCATTGCTCAGCAGAATATCCCAAGGATTTTCGCCGTCAAAATCCATAGAAAACTCGTGAGCGTGATTGTGATAAGAGAGCTTCATACCACTATCCTCAGCCTGCCGACCTGCCTCGTTTAACTTCTTTGCTTTTTCAAGCCATACTTCTTTGGTATCGCCGTTGGCATAGGGACAGCAAATGTATTTTGCACCCAAGTATGACATATAGTCTATGTAGTATTCAGGACGTTCCGTCACGTCACCTGCGTGGGCGGAAACAGCTTTCAGATTATGTTTTTTAAGCAGGGCTTTCATTTCCTCCTTTGAATGTTCCCCGAATGTATAAAATTCCACACCCGTGTACCCCATCTTTGAAACTGCTTCAAGAGTTTTATCAAAGCCGTTTTCTTTTAAATAGTTTTTAACAGAATAGAGTTGAAGACTAATTTCTTTCATAATCGGTAATCCCCTTTTTATCGTCAAATCGTATTTGATTTCATCTGTTTCACATTATATTATAGGAAGTATAATAATGCAATATCTATTTTAATATTATATAATTTTTTGTGAAACGGAAATTTTTATGCAACTGCAGAAAATTTTTATGCTATTCCGCTTGACAAGAAAAGAATAAAGTGATATAATAATTCGAGTATAAACGAAGATGTTTATTTTTGGGGCATTGTGCCCAAAAATCGGCATCTTCTTTTTTTATTGTAAAATTTTGAAAGGCGGATGTTTTATGAAACTTAAAGAGGGACAAGTCAGGATACCGTCAGGCTGTGCGATATCAGCAGTTATATCCCGTGACGGAAACAGAATGACGGGAGAAAAGATAATTGAAAGTATGCGGCCTATGCACGACCGTTCCAATGGTCTTGGCGGTGGCTTTGCTGCTTACGGAATATATCCCGAATATAAGGATTTTTACGCTCTGCATATATTTTATGATGATAATACCTCAAGACACGAGTGTGAACAGTTTTTAAAAGAAGGTTTTGAAATTGTCAGAGCAGAGAATATACCTACAAGAAAGCATAAAAACATTACGGACGAACCTTTGATTTGGAGATATTTTGTAAATCCGCTTGCCTCTGTTCTGGCAAGGGTGCAGCTTGACGAAAAGGAATATATGGCTTGTACTGTTATGAAGATAAATACAGAGGTAAAGGGTGCTTACGTATTTTCAAGCGGTAAGAATATGGGCGCATTTAAGGCAGTTGGCTTTCCTGAGGATGTAGGTGAGTTTTACAGGCTTGAGGAATATGAGGCGTATTCCTGGACGGCACACGGACGTTATCCGACCAATACACCGGGTTGGTGGGGCGGTGCGCATCCCTTTGGCTTGTTGGATTACACTATTGTTCACAACGGCGAGATTTCATCTTATGATGCAAACAGACGTTTTATAGAGATGTTTGGTTATAAGTGCACACTTCAGACAGATACAGAGGTTATTACATACATAGCCGACTACCTTATCAGAAAGCAGGGCTTGACACTTGAAGAGGCAGCATCGGTAATTGCCGCACCTTTCTGGAGCTCTATAGAAGAACGTGAGGATAAAGACGTTCTTAAGTATTTGAGATGTGTATACAGCAGTTTGCTGATTACGGGCCCATTTTCGATTATATTGGGATTTAACGGCGGACTTATGGCGTTGAACGACAGACTGAAATTGCGTAGTATGGTAACAGCCGAAAAGGACGACAAGGTATATATGGCAAGCGAAGAGGCGGCTATCGTTGCAATGGAGCCAAATATTAAAAATGTTTATTCTCCTGCGGGTGGCGAGCCTGTAATAGTCAGAGTTAAGGAAGGTGCATATTAATGGGAATTAATTATATATATCCCGAGTTTGAAGTAATAAGGGATGAAAACAGATGTATTAAGTGCAGAGTGTGCGAGCGACAATGTGCCAACGAGGTGCATAGCTTTGACCCTGAAAGAGGACTGCTTTTAAGTGATGAGTCAAAATGTGTAAATTGTCACAGATGTGTTTCGTTATGTCCTGTCAGAGCACTCAAAATCGTGAAAAATGATTGCAGCTTCAGAGAAAATGCTAACTGGTCAAATGCGACCATCAAAGAGATATACAAGCAGGCGGAAAGCGGTGGCGTTCTCTTGTCGTCAATGGGTAATCCAAATCCATTGCCTGTATATTGGGACAGGATTTTGATTAACGCATCACAGGTTACAAACCCATCTATCGACCCCTTGCGTGAGCCAATGGAAACAAAGGTGTTCCTGGGTAAAAAGCCATCAATGCCAAAGAGGGACAAAAACGGCAAGCTGGTAACGGAAACAACACCGCAGCTTGAACTTTCAATGCCTGTTATGTTCTCTGCTATGAGTTATGGTTCCATAAGCTATAACGCACACGAGTCATTGGCAAGAGCGGCTCAGGAGCTTGGTGTTTACTATAACACAGGTGAGGGCGGACTTCACGAGGACTTCTATGTTTACGGCGAAAATACAATTGTTCAGGTTGCATCGGGACGTTTCGGCGTACATAAGGACTACCTTGAGGCAGGTGCTGCTGTCGAAATCAAGATGGGACAGGGTGCAAAGCCGGGTATAGGCGGACACTTACCGGGTGCGAAAATTGTCGGTGATGTATCAAGAACAAGAATGATTCCCGAGGGTTCGGATGCGATTTCACCTGCTCCTCACCACGACATATATTCTATTGAAGATTTAAGACAGTTGGTATACTCTTTGAAGGAGGCAACTGAATATAAAAAGCCTATTATAGTTAAGGTTGCTGCTGTTCACAATATTGCCGCAATAGCAAGCGGTATTGCGAGAAGCGGTGCAGATATAATTGCAATTGACGGTTTCAGAGGCGGTACAGGCGCAGCACCTACAAGAATAAGAGATAATGTGGGTATCCCCATTGAGCTTGCTCTCGCTTGCGTTGACCAGCGTTTGAGGGACGAGGGTATCAGAAACAATGTCTCGCTTGTTGTGGGCGGAAGTATCAGAAGTGCATCTGATGTTGTAAAGGCTATTGCCCTTGGTGCAGATGCTTGTTATGTTGCCACAAGTGCGTTGATTGCTCTTGGCTGTCACTTGTGCAGAACCTGTCAGACAGGTAAGTGTAATTGGGGTATTGCAACACAAAGGCCCGAGCTGGTAAAGAGATTGAACCCTGACATTGGTTATAAGCGTCTTGTAAATCTGATGACAGCTTGGAAACATGAAATTAAAGAGCTTATGGGCGGTATGGGTATTAACTCTATCGAGTCCCTTCGCGGTAACAGACTTATGCTCAGAGGAGTAGGATTAAACGGAAAGGAGCTTGAGATATTAGGTATCTCACACGCAGGAGAATGAGAAAGATATATGTTAATGAAAAATGGTGTTTGGGCTGTCACCTTTGTGAATATAATTGTGCTTTTGCGGGAACAGGCAAGGCAAATATGTCACTTGCGTTAAAGGACAAGGCTATATATCCAAAAATCAGAGTAGAAGATGACGGCAAGATTATGTATGCTGTATCTTGCAGACATTGTGATGATGCACTTTGTGTAAAATCGTGTATATCAGGTGCTTTGTCTAAAGAGGACGGCGTTGTTAAAATTGATAAGGAGAAGTGCATCGGATGTTTGACCTGTGTTCTTGTTTGCCCCTATGGTGCGCTTGTTCAGAACGAAAATAAGGCGGTTACAAAGTGTCAGCTTTGTACCGATAACAGTTGCGGGGAGCCTGCTTGTGTTAAGGGATGCCCTAATAATGCTATTGTTTTTGAGGAGAGAGATTGATGAAGAATTATGTTATTATTGGAGGCGGTATTGCCTCGCTCGGCTGTGTTGACGGCATTCGTTCGGCTGATAGTGACGGTAAGATAACGATGATTTGTGATGAGTCGTTCTCTCCGTATGCAAGACCGCTTATTTCATATTACCTGGAGGATAAGACGACAATTGAAAAAATGCAGTACAGAAGTGACGATTTTTATAAAGAGAAGAATGTTGATGTTGTCTTAGGCTCTTCGGTGACAAAAATAGATAAAAATTCCGTTATCACAGATGACGGAAAGGAATATGAGTATGATAAGCTGTTGGCGGCAACGGGCTCGTCACCGTTTGTTCCGCCGATTAAAGGTATGGACAGCGTGGAAAAGAAGTTCACTTTTATGACCATTGACGATACTCTTGCACTTGAGAAGAGCATAGATGCATCTTCAAAGATTTTAATTGTGGGTGCAGGTCTTATCGGCTTGAAATGTGCAGAAGGCCTTAAAGATAAAGTAGATAAAATTGTGGTTTGCGACTTGGCTGACAAAGTTCTTTCAAGTATTCTCGATAAGGAATGTGCCGATATGGTACAGAGAAAAATCGAGGAAAGCGGTATAGAGTTTATGCTCTCTGACAGCGTAGAGGAGTTTAAGGGCAATACAGCAGTAATGAAAAGCGGTGCGTCCGTTGATTTTGACGTTCTCGTTATGGCTGTGGGTGTCAGACCTAACACGGCACTTCTCAAAGATGTGGGAGCGGAGGTAAACAGAGGTGTTGTCGTTGACGACAGGATGAAAACAACTGTTGATAATATTTATGCCGCAGGAGATGTTGTTGAGAGCAATGACATATCAAGCGATACCAAAAAGATTATGGCTATTCTGCCAAATGCCTATATGGGCGGTTTTTGTGCAGGAGTAAATATGGCTGATGGCGAGAATGTTTTTGATAATCAAATTCCTATGAATTCAATCGGCTTCTTTGGCTATCATATTATGACAGCAGGCAGCTATGACGGAGAACTGTACGAAGAAAAGAGCGGTGACAGCATTAAAAAGCTCTACATAAAGGATAACAGGTTGATTGGCTTTATTATACTCGGCAAGATTGACAAGACGGGAATATACACTTCTTTGATAAGAGATAAGACTCCTCTTGACACTATTGACTTTGATGCAATCAAAAAAGATCCATCGCTTTTGCCATTTTCTTCAGATTACCGTAGAAAAAATTTGGGAGGTGTGTTATAATGACTATAAACGCATCAGGACTCGACTTTAAAGAGCTTAACGAACAGTTGAGAAATATAGAAGGTGACGTTGAGATAACGGGCTGTATGGGACAGCGGTTTATCGCCGCAGGTATGAGTGACAGAAAAATAGATATATCGGGCATTCCCGGTAACGCCTTGGGTGCATATCTCAATGGTGCTACCATTACTGTTTTGGGTAACGCACAGGATGCCGTTGGTGATACAATGAACGACGGTTCAATAATTATTAACGGAAATATCGGTGATGCGGCAGGATATGCAATGCGCGGCGGCGAAATATATATAAAGGGGAATGCGGGCTATCGTGCCGGTATTCATATGAAAGCCTATAAAGAAAAGCATCCCACACTTATAATCGGCGGCAGAACAGGAAGCTTTTTGGGCGAATATCAGGCAGGCGGTACAATAATTGTGCTTGGCCTCCACCAAGATGGAAAAAATATTGTAGGTAACTATCCTTGTACGGGTATGCACGGCGGAAAGCTGTTTTTGCGTTCTGATTGCAAAGACATAAAATTTCCTCAGCAGGTTACCGCACATAAGGCAACAGATCAAGAAAAAGACGAGATAAGAAATATTGTGGAAGAATTTTGTAAGAAATTTGGTTTTAATGCAGATGAAATTATGAACAGCGATTTTACGGTTGTTCTTCCCGACAGTAAAAATCCGTTTAAACAGATGTACGTTGCCAACTAATGAAAGAGCAGGTGCAGGATATGGTTTATTCAAGGAGTGAAGTGATGCAGTATATAAGCGAGGAGGATGTTAAATTCATCCGTCTTGCCTTTTGCGATGTATTCGGAAACCAAAAGAACATTTCAATAATGCCTGATGAGTTGGAAAGGGCGTTTGAGTCCGGCATCAGTATAGATGCTTCCGCCGTGTCGGGGTTTGAAGGGAAAGTATTTTCCGATATGTTTTTGTTCCCGGACCCGTCGACATTGATGCTTTTGCCTTGGCGTCCTGACCACGGCAGAGTCGTAAGAATGTTCTGTGATATAAAATATCCAAACGGAAAGATATTTGAGTTGGACGGCAGAAGCATTTTGCGTGAAGCGGTACAGACTGCGATGAATGAAGGGTTTATGTTCACTTTCGGTTCCGAGCTTAAGTTCTATCTGTTCAAGACGGACGAAGAGGGAAACCCCACCAAAATACCCCACGACAACGCTCGCTATATGGATATTGCACCTATGGACAAGGGCGAGAACGTCAGAAGAGAAATCTGTCTGACACTTGAGAGGATGGGCATTACTCCTGAAACTTCACATCACGAGGAGGGACCGGGACAGAACGAAATTGACTTTAAGTTCTATGACCCGTTGACAGCGGCAGACAATGCGGTTACATTTGGTTCTGTTGTGAGAACCATTGCCGCACGAAACGGTCTGTATGCAGATTTTTCTCCCAACCCTATTCCCGATATGCCTGTGAACAGCTTTCATATTCATTTGGCGGCACACAGTATTAAAGGTGAAAAGGATATAATGCCGAATGTTATAGCAGGATTGATGAACAGAGTATGCGATATGACGGCATTTCTCAATCCTGTTGAGGATTCGTACCTCCGCTTCGGAAGAAATAAAGTACCAAAATTTATTGCGTGGTCGGCGGAAAACCGCTCACAGCTAATTCGTGTTCCTGCTGCGACAGGTGCGTATAAGCGAATAGAACTTCGCTCACCCGATCCTTCGGCGAACCCATATATATGCTTTGCACTTATAATTTATGCGGCTCTTGAGGGCATAAAGAATAAGGAAGAACTTAATCAGCCTGCTAATGTAAATCTCGCTGATGCATCAAGAGAGGAACAGGCTAAATACAAAAGACTGCCTGAGAGCCTGAACGTTGCAAAGGAATTGGCGGCAAACAGCGAGTTTGTAAGACGCAGATTACCGGAGGCGATGATAGCATCATATTGCAAATAAATTTTGGGGAGGAAACAATCAATGCTGTTTAAAGATTATACATACAGTGTTCTAATTGTGTCATCTTCCGAAAAGTTTGTTGGCAGTATCAGAGCTATGCTTCCCGAAAATGAGTTCGGACCTATCGAAATTGCCAAAAATATTGGCGTTGCACGCCGAAGGTATGCGGAGCGTGGCTTTGATGTTGTGCTGATAAACACTCCATTGCCCGATGAGTTCGGGACTAAGTTTGCACTTGACGTTTCTGCTGACACAAACAGCGGTGTATTGATGTTTATAAAAAGTGATTTGTATGACGATATAACCGAAAAGGTTATCGATTACGGTGTTTTAACAGTTTCTAAGCCGATTTCCGCTTCTATGGTGCATCAGGTCTTTAAGATACTGTATGCAGTACAGGAAAAATTCAGAGGGTTTGAAAAAAAGACTGCCACTCTGGAGGAAAAGATGGAAGAAATCAGAATAATCAATCGTGCAAAATGGACACTTATAAATAACTTGAAAATGACTGAGAGCGAGGCACACAGGTTGATTGAAAAGCAGG
The DNA here is from genome assembly GCA_902777435.1 of uncultured Ruminococcus sp. Classification (GTDB taxonomy): domain Bacteria; phylum Bacillota; class Clostridia; order Monoglobales; family Monoglobaceae; genus UMGS1820. Next base: position 8,634 of record CACYTW010000004.1, read on the forward strand.
CTATGGACACAAGAAGAACGAAACGGAGCATTGCAGAAGGAATTATAAATACCTATAATAGTTAAGTTGAGAAATATGAAGGGAGGTTAATGTATGACAAAATATATATTTGTGACGGGCGGTGTTGTTTCCGGGTTGGGCAAAGGAATTACGGCGGCATCCCTTGGCAGATTGTTAAAGGCAAGAGGGCTTAAGGTTGCGGCTCAAAAGCTGGACCCGTATATCAATGTTGACCCGGGAACTATGAGTCCGTATCAGCACGGTGAGGTCTATGTGACCGAGGACGGCGCCGAGACAGACCTTGACCTTGGACATTATGAAAGATTTATTGATGAGGACTTAAATAAGTATTCAAACCTGACAACAGGTAAGGTGTATTGGAATGTTTTAAACAAGGAACGCCGCGGTGAGTATTTAGGCTCTACGGTTCAGGTTATTCCTCACATTACCAACGAAATTAAAGAATTTGTTTACACTGTTGGCAAAAAGACAGATGCCGACATTGTTATAACAGAAATCGGCGGTACTATCGGCGATATTGAGTCACAGCCGTTTTTGGAGGCGGTAAGACAGGTTTCTCTTGAGGTGGGCAAGGAAAACAGCTTATTTATCCACGTTACATTGGTACCGTTTTTAAGCGGTTCTGACGAGCATAAGTCAAAGCCCACACAGCATTCGGTTAAAGAACTCCAGGGTATGGGAATTGCACCTGATATTATCGTTTTGAGATGTGACAGACCTCTTGAAAAATCTATTTTTGATAAGATATCTATGTTCTGTAATGTTAAGAGAGATTGCGTAATAGAAAATATTACATTGCCTTGCTTGTACGAGGCACCTCTTATGCTTGAAAAAGCCAACTTCTCCGAAATCGTTTGCAGAGAGTTGGGCATAGAGGCAAAGGAAGCAGACCTTAAAGAATGGACAGATTTGGTTGCGAAGATAAAAGACAGACAGAACGAGGTAAAAATTGGATTGGTCGGAAAATACGTCGGACTTCACGATGCATATTTGTCTGTTGCCGAGGCGTTGAACCACGCAGGTTATGCCATAAATGCAAAGGTGAATATAAGCTGGATTGACTCTGAGGAACTTAATCAAGACAATTATGAGGCAAAGCTGAGCGGACTTGATGGTATTATCGTTCCGGGCGGTTTTGGCGGCAGAGGTATCGAGGGTATGATCTTGTCTGCAAAATATGCAAGAGAAAATGACGTTCCGTATTTTGGTATTTGCCTTGGTATGCAGATTGCTGTTATTGAATATGCGAGAAACGTCTGCAATATTAAAGATGCACATTCGGGAGAGTTTTCTGATACACAAAATAAGGTAATTGATTTTATGCCCGGTCAATATGATGAGATTGACAAGGGCGGAACCTTAAGACTTGGAAGTTACCCCTGTGATATAAAGAGCGGAACAACAATGTTTAAGTGCTATCAAAAGACTTCAATAACAGAAAGACACCGCCATCGTTATGAGTTTAATAACGATTACAGAGATATAGTTGAGCAGAACGGCTTGACCCTCAGCGGTAAGTCCCCTGACGGCAGACTTATCGAAACGGTAGAGCTTTCGGACCGTGACTTTTATGTTGGGGTGCAGTATCACCCTGAGTTTAAAAGCAGACCGAACAAGCCACATCCACTGTTCTGCGGTTTTGTTGCGGCAGCAGCAAAAAATAAATAAGGTATGTATTGTAAAATACATATATAATCCCTCCCGTCAGCTAAGGCTGACAGGCCCCCTTATGCATAGGGGGCTATTTTTTTGCTGTATACCCTCCTTGTGCAATAAATTTGCTGTTGTGGAAAATATATGCATAAAAATCTCCATTCCGCCGACTTGTGCTGGCACAAATAGTAATTAAAGTTATCTCCTATCCGCAAGGCAATGTTGGTTTTAGCAATGAAGTTGTGTTTAATTACTATAACAAATTACTATAACAAACCCCTTGTAAACTTGTAAATTCTACATAGACGTACAATATTTATTGTTGCAATATAGGGCAATTCGTGTTATAATGAAATAGTATTTTTGTTGTTATACAAAAACAATGACAAAAATTTAACAGACTTTGAAATTACAACAAATTTATGGTAAATATTAATGATTTGACTATGCGTATTTTATCTTGCCCACGGTAGATTACGTTAAAAATAAATATTAGGGCAGAAAGGTTATGAAAAATATGAAGATAACCATATGTATCGGAAGTTCTTGTCATATAAAGGGTTCTCGCGTTGTTGTTGAGAGAATTCAGGAACTTGTAGAGGAGAACAACCTGGGAGATAAAGTTACTATCAAGGGTGCGTTTTGTATGGGAAAATGTGTTGAGGGTGTATGTGTAACCATAAACGAAAAACATTATTCCGTTAACAAGGACGAAGTTGATGAATTCTTTGAAAAAGAAGTTTTAGCAAACATAGAGTGAGTGTGCGTAAAAAAGCATTAATTACATTAATAGTTATTTAATACTCAGGAGGGGAAAAATGCTTATTGTGCAAGTGTGTGTCGGGAGTTCCTGCCATTTAAAAGGGTCGCAGGAAATTGTGGAAAAAATGCAAGCGGCGGTAGAAAAGTATAAGCTTGATGATCAGGTTGTACTGTCGGGCAGCTTCTGTATCGGAAAGTGCAGCCGCGGAGGCGTTACAATACAGGTGAATGACGAAGTTTATACAGGCGTATCACCTGATAGTTTTGATGAGTTTTTTAAGGAACATATTTTAGATGTGGTTAATTCCTAAAATAAGGGAGAGTTGCATATGGCTGAATGGTTGAAATTTAAAAAGTCAAATTGTAAGAATTGTTACAAGTGCATCAGACATTGTCCTGTTAAGGCAATTCGTTTTTCGGGCAATCAGGCTCATATTATCGGAAACGAATGTATACTTTGCGGACGTTGTTTTGTTGTCTGCCCTCAAAACGCAAAGGAGATTGCGGACGAAACAGAAAAGGTAAGAGTAATGCTGGAAAGCGATAAGCCAATTATTGCAAGTCTTGCTCCGTCGTTTATCGCAAATTATGATGGTGTGGGAATTGAGTCTATGCGTGCGGCACTGAAAAAATTGGGCTTTTATGATGCTGAGGAAACGGCGATTGGGGCAACGGTTGTTAAAAATGAGTATATGAGAATACTCAAAGAGGAGTCCCCCAATATTTTAATATCCTCCTGCTGTCACTCGGTAAATCTTCTTATACAGAAGTATTTTCCCGATGTTCTTCCGTATCTTGCAAAAACGGTTTCGCCTATGCAGGCACACGCCCTTGATATAAAGAGGCGGCACCCTGATGCTCAGGTTGTTTTTATCGGACCCTGTCTTGCTAAAAAGGATGAGGCTGATTATTACGGAAACATAGTTGATGCTGTTCTCACTTTCGAGGAACTTTCCGCATTGCTTAAAAATGAGGGAATTACGATTGAAAAAGGTGTAGACGATACTGAAGAAAGTCGTGCAAGACTATTCCCCACAACAGGCGGAATACTCGGAACAATGCAGGAAAGACTTTCTGACTATACCTATATGGCGATAGACGGCACGGACAATTGTATTGCCGCCCTGAAGGATATCGAAAACGGAAGTATACATAAATGCTTTATTGAGATGTCGGCTTGTTCGGGCAGTTGCATATCGGGTCCGATAATGGAAAAGTTCAACTTCTCGCCTGTGCGTGAGTATAAGGCGATAGTTGATTATGCCGGTGAAAAAGATTTTGATGTTGAACAGCCCGAGGCACATATTTTGGTTAAGAATATCGAAGCAATCAGCAAAAAACTGCCTGAACCCACAGAAGAAGAAATCAGAGAGGTTCTGCTTAATATGGGTAAATATAAGCCTGAGGATATGCTGAACTGCGGCTCTTGCGGATATGATACCTGCCGCGAAAAGGCGATTGCTGTATATCAGGGAAAGGCTGAAATTTCTATGTGTCTGCCGTTCCTAAAGGACAAGGCTGAGAGCTTTTCGGATAACATTGTTAACAATACCCCAAACGGAATTATAGTTGTAAATGAACAGCTTGAAGTTCAGCTTGTAAATAAATCTGCAAAGAAGATTTTTAATATTCGCTCGGCATCTGACGTTATGGGTGAGCCTGTTGTCAGAATTATGGAGCCTATTGAATTTGTGAACGTATTAAACACAGGACGTTCCGTAGAGAATAAAAGAATGTACCTTGCTGAATATGATAAATATGTAGAGGCTACTATTGTTCCCGATAAGGAATATCACATTATGATTTGTATGCTCAGAGATGTCACCGAGGAGGAAAAGGGCAAGGAAAAGCGTGACAGAATAGGTATGCAGACGATTGAGGTTGCCGATAAGGTTGTTGACCGTCAGATGCGTATTGTTCAGGAGATTGCTTCATTGCTTGGCGAAACGGCGGCTGAAACAAAAATTGCACTGACAAAACTTAAGGAGACGATTGCTGATGAATGATTTATGCGCAGAGATAGGTTACAGGAGCATAAACCATTACGGTGAGGAGCTTTGCGGTGACCACATAGATGTAGTAAACAACAATGATAACTCGCTGATAATTGTTTTGGCAGACGGACTTGGCAGTGGAGTTAAGGCAAGCATCTTATCTACATTGACCTCAAAGATAATATCTACACTAATGGCGGCAGATTTGTCCGTTGAAGAATGTGTGTCAACAGTTGCGGCAACATTGCCTGTTTGCTCGGTCAGAGGGGTTGCGTACTCTACATTTACTATTATTCACATAGTTGACAATGAATATGCAGAGATAATCCAATATGATAACCCACAGGTTATTATGCTGAGAGATGGTGTGAATTATGACTATCCAAAGGATGAATATATAATAGAAGATAAAAAAATTTATCGTTCAAAAATCAGACTTCAGGAGAATGATGTATTTGTTGCAATGAGTGACGGCTGCCCTCACGCAGGGATAGGTCTTGCATACAACTTTGGTTGGAAAATTGATGAAATAATTGATTTTGTTGAAACAGTAGAGTGTGCAGGCTACAACGCCAAAACACTTGCGACAATCCTGATTGATGAAGTAAACAAGTTATACGGCAACAAACCCGGGGATGATGCTACGGCTTGTGTGGTTAAGATAAGAAAACGCAATCCGATGAATATCCTCTTTGGACCGCCGTCTAATCCTGATGATTGCAACAAAATGATGTCGCTTTTCTTTGCAAAGGAAGGCAAGCATATCGTCTGCGGCGGAACCACCTCGTCCATAGCCGCAAAATTCCTCGGCAAAGAGGTAAAGCCAACACTTAAATTTGAGTCGAAGGAAATTCCTCCGATTGCTGAAATCGAAGGTGTTGACTTGGTAACAGAGGGTGTAATCACCGTAAACAAGGTTTTGGAATATGCGGAAGATTTTATCTCCGAAAATAAGCTATACGAAATATGGGAGTTTGGTCGTGATGGAGCATCCTTGATATCGAGAATGCTTTTTGAGGAGTCAACCGACATAAACTTTTATGTAGGGCGTGCAATAAATCCTGCACATCAAAATCCTGATTTGCCTATTAACTTTAATATAAAAATGAATTTGGTAAAAGGACTTTCCGAATGTTTGACAAAAATGGGAAAGCGCATAAAGGTAAGTTATTTTTAAGTTTAATCTGAATTGTGTCATTGACGAGAGGAGCAGCTATAATGAAGATAAGAAAGTTTGATACAAAAGTGCAGCATCTGAAGTACAAAGTATTGCGTGAGGTTGCAAGACACGCCTGGGCAGGGGACCTTTTGGAAAAGGTTACTGACATTCCCGAAATAATAGTTCCCGGCAATACGGCAACAATGAGATGCTGTGTATATAAGGAAAGAGCTATTCTTTCAAAGAGAGTAAAGCTTGCAATGGGCGGCGATACAGAAAACAAAAATGTGATTGAGGTAATAAGCATAGCCTGTGACGAATGTCCAATGGGCGGTTACGAGGTTACAAACGCTTGCCGCGGATGCTTGGCACACAGATGTGAAGACGTGTGTAAGTTTGGAGCATTAACCTTTGACGAACAGCAGAAAGCACACATTGATAAGTCAAAGTGCAAAGAGTGCGGTGCTTGTTCCAAGGTTTGTCCGTACAGTGCGATTACACATCATAAGCGTCCTTGTCAGAGTGCTTGTAAAATCAAGGCGATTTCTATGGACGAGAACAAGGCGGCTAAGATTGACGATGAAAAGTGCATTTCCTGCGGTGCTTGTGTTTACCAATGTCCCTTTGGTGCAATCTCGGATAAGTCTTATATCTTAGATGCAATAGACATAATCAAAAACAGCGAGAACAATACAAAATACAAGGTTTATGCGGTAGTTGCTCCGTCTATTTCCAGCCAGTTTACATATGCGAAGCTTGGACAGGTAGTAACGGGAATTAAGAAACTCGGTGCATACACAACGGTTGAGGCGGCACTCGGTGCAGATATGGTTGCAATGGAGGAATCGAAAGAGCTTGTGGAAAAGGGCTTCCTTACCAGCTCGTGCTGTCCCGGGTTTGTAAGATATGTTGAGAAGAACTTTCCCGATATGAAGGAAAACATTTCACACAATTTGTCGCCTATGGCAAGAATTGCAAAATATATCAAGGAGACAGACGAGAGTGCAAAGATAATCTTTATCGGTCCGTGTACTGCAAAAAAAGCGGAGATACAGCTGGACAAGGTAAAGCCTTATGTTGATGTGGTTCTTACATTTGAAGAATTGCAGGCATTGTTTGACAGCCGTGATATAGATATCACAACTCTTGAAGAGGGAGTGCTTGACAATGCGTCATATTATGGAAGAATTTTTGCCCGTTGTGGAGGACTGTCCGATGCGGTGGTTGAGGCACTTAAGGAACAAAATATTGATGATTTTGAGGTTAAGGGTATTTCCTGTGACGGAATTGAGGAATGTAAGATTGCTCTCATTAAAAAGAACAAAAATCTTATAGACGTAAACTTTATCGAGGGTATGGCTTGTAACGGCGGATGTATCGGCGGTGCAGGGTGCTTAACCCACGGTGCAAAGGATAAAAGTGAAGTTGACAAATATGGAATGCAGGCATACGAAAAGACAATTAAGGGTGCCGTTGGCGTTTTTAAATCAAATGAAAATAAATAATCTTTAAGGAGAGGAAAAATTATGAATAAAATTACTATTATCGGAAGCGGAAGCGTTGGTTCAACCATCGCCTACACATTGACGGTTAACGGCATTTGCTCGGAAATCGTTATGATTGACATTAACAACGAAAAGGCTCTCGGCGAGGCTCTTGATATCAGACAGGGTATCCCCTTCTGTAATCCTTGCAGCGTATATGCAGGCTCATATGAAGATGCTGAAAATTCAGATATCGTAATTATTACATCAGGCATACCAAGAAAAGCAGGTCAGACAAGACTTGAGCTTGCTCAGACAAACATTGATGTGTTAAAGGGCATTATACCTGAGATTACACATTATGCACCTGATGCGGTTTACCTTCTTGTAAGTAACCCTGTTGATATTTTAACCTATGCATTCTGTAAGTGCTCAGGTATTCCTGAAGAGCGCATTATCGGTTCAGGTACAATTCTTGATACCGCAAGATTGCGTTCGCGTCTTTCCGAATATTACAAGATAAGCCAGAACAATGTTCACGCTTATGTATTGGGTGAGCACGGTGACTCGTCATTTATCCCTTGGTCCCTTGCAAATATTTCAAATGTACACATTGACGACTGTCCTAAATCATTCTCAACAGGAGCTACTATTCTTCCTGAACTTGACAGAGAAGAAATCCTTGAGCACGTTCGTAAGTCAGGGGGCAGAGTTATTGAACGTAAGGGTGCAACATTCTATGCGGTTTCAATTTCAGTATGCCATATCTGTAAGTGTCTGCTCAGCGGTATTGACACAACTATGACAATTTCCACAATGATGCACGGCGAGTACGGAATTGATGACGTTTGTTTAAGTACACTCAGTGTTGTAGGTAATAAGGGTATCCGCAGTAAGGTTATGCTTCCGCTTAATGATGATGAGATATTGAAGCTTCGTAACAGTGCAGACAAGCTTAAGGAAATCATAAACGCCACTGTAATCTAAATTTGTATTTAATATTAAGGAGGATATAGAAATGGATTATCGTATTGAACACGACTCAATGGGTGAAGTCAAGGTGCCTGCTGACAAGCTATGGGCGGCTCAAACCCAGAGAAGTCACGAGAATTTTGAAATCGGTGTTAATATTGAAACAATGCCAAGAGAGATTACTCACGCATTTGGTATCTTAAAGAAGGCTGCCGCACAGGCAAACAGCGAACTTCGTCCCGAAAAAATGACAGCGGCAAAACTTGAGGCTATAAGCGGTGCCTGTGATGAGGTTATCTCAGGCAAGCTCAATGATAATTTCCCTCTCGTTGTATGGCAGACAGGTTCGGGTACACAATCCAATATGAATGCCAATGAGGTTATTGCCAACAGAGGAAATGAAATCGCAGGCGATAAAATTCTTCATCCCAATGATGATGTAAATATGAGTCAGTCATCAAATGATACATTCCCGACAGCTATGCACATTGCGGCAGTTTTGATGCTCGAGGATAAGCTCATTCCTGCGGCTCAGACTCTTATTGAAACATTCAAAGGTCTTGAAAAGGAAAACGAAGGCATAGTAAAGAGCGGCAGAACTCACCTTCAGGATGCAACTCCTATCACATTTTCTCAGGAAATAAGCGGTTGGCGTTCAAGTCTTGAAAAAGACGTTGCACTCTTAAAGATGGCGGTTAAGCCTCTCTACGAGTTGGCTCTCGGCGGAACAGCGGTAGGTACAGGCCTTAATGCTCCTGCAGGCTTTGGTGAGCTTGTTGCAGAAAAGGTTTCGGGTCTTACAGGCAAGCCCTTTGTTACTGCGGCAAACAAGTTCCACGCTCTTACATCAAAGGACGAGTTGGTATTCGCTCACGGTGCCATTAAGGCTCTTGCAGCTGATATGATGAAGATTGCAAACGACGTTCGTTGGCTTGCAAGCGGTCCGAGAGACGGCCTTGGCGAAATCTTTATTCCTGAGAACGAGCCGGGTTCTTCAATTATGCCGGGTAAGGTAAACCCGACACAATGTGAGGCTGTTTCTATGGTTGCTGTTCAGGTTATGGGTAATGATGTTGCGGTTTCTATGGCGGCATCACAGGGTAACTTTGAACTTAACGTATTTATGCCTGTTTGTATCTACAATTTCTTGCAGTCGGCAAGACTTTTGGCTGAGGCAATTCTCTCATTTAACAAAAACTGTGCCGTAGGTATCAAGGCTAACAAGGAAAAGATGCATCACAACCTTCACAACTCGCTTATGCTCGTTACTGCTCTTAACCCTTATATCGGTTACGAGAATGCAGCAAAGACAGCAAAGAAGGCATTTAAAGATAACATTTCATTAAAGGAAGCCTGTGTAGAATTAGGTTTTCTCACAGCTGAAAAATTTGACGAAGTATTCCATCCGGAGCAGATGGTATAATTTTAGGAGGTAGCGTAAATGAAGGTATCATACTTTCCGGGCTGTACCTTAAAGACAAAAGCTAAACAGCTTGACAAATATACAAGAAAAAGCGCAGAGGTTCTTGATATTACCTTAGAGGAAATCGAAAATTGGCAATGTTGCGGCGGTGTGTTTACAACTGCCCGTGACGAGATAGCTACAAAGCTGTCATCTGTCAGAGCCTTGTCAGAGGCCGCAAAGAAAGACCAAATTCTTGTTTCTGTTTGCTCTGCTTGTCACAATGTAATAAAGCAGACAAACAATGCAATGCAGACAGATGATGAATTTAATTTCCGCGTAAACCAATATATTGATGAAGAATATAATGGTGAAGCTAAGGTTATGCATTTTTTGGAGCTCCTGCGTGATGAGGTTGGCTTTGATAAGGTGGCCGAAAAGGTTAAAAAGTCATTAGAGGGTAAAAAGGTTGCCGCATATTACGGTTGCTTGCTTCTCAGACCAAGCAGCGTTATGCAGATGGACGATCCCGAAAACCCAACTATTATCGAAGATTTGATTTCCGCCCTTGGCGGAGAGCCTGTGGTTTATCCGTACAGAAACGAATGTTGCGGCGGATATATCGCGTTGGAAAACCCTGAGTCTGCAAAGGCAAGAAGCAACAAGGTAACCGAGAGTGCTGTAAAGAGCGGTGCTGAGATAATTGTTACGGCTTGTCCCCTTTGTAAGTATAATTTAGAGAAGAACGGCAGTGAAATTCCTGTTGTCTACTTTACTGAACTGCTTGCAGAGGCGCTCGGTGTAAAGGAGGAGAACTAAATGAATAACAGTACTGAAAATCTCCAAAAAGAAATTATCCGCTCCAGCGGAGTAAACCCAAAGAAGTGTATGCGTTGCGGTAAATGTTCTGCAACTTGTCCTGCATATGACGAGATGGAATATCATCCGCATCAGTTTGTGTATATGGTGGAAAACGGTGATATTCAGCCGCTTTTGGAGTCTAAATCCCTGTTTCAATGTCTTACGTGCTTTGCTTGCATAGAGAGATGTCCAAGGGGTGTAGAGCCTGCAAAGCTGGTTGAAGCTGTACGTCTTGCGGTTATCCGCAAGCAAGGTGCAAATCACTTAAAAGCAGACGATATTCCTGCTCTGCTTGACGAGGATATGCCACAGCAAGCAATAGTCAGCGCACTTAGAAAATACAGTAAGTAAGGAGGAAAAGACAAAAATGCAAAGAATAGGCGTATTCGTGTGTTGGTGCGGTAGTAATATCGCCGGCACTGTGGATGTACAGGCAGTATCAGATGCTCTGCAAAATGAGCCGGGTGTTGTCTTTTCCACGAATTATCAATATATGTGTTCTCAGGCAGGACAGGATATTATAAAAAATGCCATAGCTGAGCATAAGCTCACAGGTATTGTTGTATGTTCTTGTTCACCGAGAATGCACGAGGCAACCTTCCGTAAGACTGCGGCAGCCGCAGGTCTTAATCCATATATGGTTGAGATTGCAAACATACGTGAACAATGTTCTTGGGTACACAAAGATATGCCCACGGGAACAGAGAAGGCTATCATTTTAGGTAAGGCGGCAGTTGCAAAGGTTAACCTTAATGCTCCCCTTAAACCCGGTGAGAGCCCTGTTACCAAGAGAGCTCTTGTTATCGGCGGCGGTATCGCAGGTATTCAGACAGCTCTTGACATAGCAGAGGCAGGCTTCCCCGTTGATATAGTTGAAAAGAAGCCCACAATCGGCGGTAAGATGGCTCAGCTTGATAAGACCTTCCCGACACTTGACTGTGCGGCTTGTATCCTCACACCTAAGATGGTGGATGTGGCACAGAATGAAAACATCCGCATTTTCTCTTACAGTGAGGTAGAAGAGGTTGGCGGCTTTGTCGGCAACTTTGATGTTAAAATCAGAAAGAAGGCTCGTTTTGTAAACGAGGATATTTGTACAGGCTGTGGAATTTGTACAGAAAAATGTCCGCAAAAAAAGGTTCCCAATGAGTTCAACCTGGGTATGGACAACAGACGTGCAATCTACATTCCGTTTGCACAGGCTGTTCCTAAAGTTGCAACAATAGATGCAGACTATTGCACAATGTTAAAGACAGGCAAGTGCGGTGTTTGCTCAAAGGTTTGTACTGCAGGTGCTATTGATTATACTCAGAAGGACGAAATTATAGAAGAAAAATACGGTGCAATCGTTGCGGCAACAGGCTTTAATCCCATTAGTATGGACAAGTTTGACGAGTATGCGTACAATCAGTCAAAGGACGTTATCACCTCTCTTGAGTTTGAGCGTTTGACAAATGCCGCAGGCCCGTCTGCAGGTAAGCTTGTTCGTCCCTCTGACGGCAAACACCCGCACACAATCGTGTTTGTGCAGTGTGTAGGCTCCCGTTGTGCGGCTTGTGCCGAAAAGGGTAAGGAGTATTGTTCAAAGATTTGTTGTATGTACACTGCAAAGCACGCAATGCTCACAAGAGATAAGTATCCCGATACCGATGTTTATGTATTCTACATAGACGTAAGAACTCCCGGTAAGGCATTTGATGAATTCTATCGCCGTGCCGTTGAGGAATATGGTGTTCACTACATCAAGGGTATGGTAGGTAAGGTTTCACCTGAGGGTGACAAGCTGATGGTTCAGGCATCTGACCTCCTTGCAAACAAGCAGTTGCATATCGAGGCAGATTTGGTTGTATTAGCCGCCGCTATCGAGCCTGACAAGTCTGCAAGACCCCTTGCAACTCAGCTTACAGCAAGTATGGATACCAACGACTTCTTTACGGAAGCACATCCTAAGCTCCGCCCCGTAGAAAGCCCCACAGCAGGTGTATTCTTATCAGGTACTTGTCAAGGACCTAAGGATATTCCTGAAACAGTTTCTCAGGCAAGCGCGGCTGCTGCAAAGGTTATCGGCTTGCTGGCAAAGGATAAGCTTACAGGTAACCCTTGTGTCGCAGCTTCAGATGAGCTTATGTGTAACGTCTGTTCCTCCTGCGAGAGAGTTTGTCCTTACGGTGCTATCACTTATGTTGACAAAGAATTCCGTATGCCTGACAGAACAACAAGGGTAAGACGTGTGGCTTCTGTCAATGAGGCTGTATGTCAGGGTTGCGGTGCTTGTACAGTTGCGTGTCCGTCAGGTGCTATGGACCTTAAGGGTTTTGCAACAAAACAGATTATTGCGGAGGTGGATGCTATATGCAGATAAATGGCGAATTTCAACCTAAAATAGTGGCTTTTTGCTGTAACTGGTGTTCATACGCAGGTGCAGACCTTGCAGGTAATAACAGATTGGCTTATCCTGAAAATGTTAAGATTATTAAGGTTCCCTGCTCGTGCCGTGTAAACCCTATGTTTATACTCCGCGCGTTTCAACGCGGTGCTGATGGAGTAATCCTTTGCGGATGCCATCCCGGTGACTGTCACTATACATCAGGAAATTATTATACAAGAAGAAGAATGGCGTTGCTGTTCTCTATGCTGAACTACCTCGGAATTGAAAAAGAGCGTACCCGTGTTGAATGGGTATCTGCCGCCGAGGGTGCAAAGTTTGCACAGACAATGAACGAGTTTACCGAGGCTGTTGCGGCTCTCGGCGAAAATAAGAGATTGGAGGATTTGAGATGCAAAAAGTAACTTGTGATACACTTGTAGCTAAGGCTTGCGAATTGCTTGAAAACGGCACTGTTGACCGTGTGCTTGGCTGGAAAAACGGCGAGTTTGTATACGACGTAACGCCTGCTCTCTTTACAACAGTTGACGATATCAAATCCGAGTTTGTTTTCAATGACTTTTGCGGTGCAAACTTCTCTAAATATTTGATAGAAGAAACACGTAAAACAGAAAGCAAAGTGCTTGTATTCTTAAAACCTTGCGATACATACAGCTTTAATCAGCTTTTAACCGAACACCGCTTTGACAGAGAAAAGGTGTATGCATTAGGTATTCCTTGCGAGGGTATGGCTGATATAACAAAGGTAAAGGCTGCCGCAGGTGATGGTATCACCGCAATCAAAGCAGAAGGCGAAAATCTTGTTATTTCAACTCTGTATGATGAGGATAAAACTGTGGCCTGTGCTGATATGCTTGCTGAAAGATGTATGGTATGTAAGAGTAAAAAGCACGTTGCATATGACGAGCTTTTGGGTGAAGATGGTGACGTTATCGACTCAAATCGTTTTGATGAGGTAGAAAAGTTGGAGGCTATGACAGAGGACGAGAGATTTGCATTCTGGCAGAATGAATTATCACGCTGTATCAGATGTAATGCTTGCCGTGACGTATGTCCTGCTTGTACCTGTGAAAAGTGTGTGTTTGATAACCCTGAGTCAAGTGTGGCTAACAAGGCGATTTCGGACAGCTTTGAAGAAAAGATGTTCCACATTATCCGCGCCTTCCACGTGGCAGGACGTTGTACCGACTGCGGTGAATGTTCAAGAGTTTGTCCTCAGAATATTCCCCTTCATCTACTCAACAGAAAGTTTATAAAAGATATTAACAGCTTCTATGGTGAATATCAGGCAGGGGCAGAGGCAGGCAGCCGTGCTCCCCTTGTAGACTACACCACGGAGGACATTGAGCCTACCGATGCTGTTCTGAAAGGAGCGTCAGATAATGCGTAAATGTTCAATTCAGAATTTAGATGCTGTGTTCTCTAAAATTGCGGAGGAGGCTAAACTCTATATTCCGCAGGATAGCGAAAAGGGTACAGATTATAAGGAGTGGACAGAGGGTGCAGTATTAAGCAACGCCCTCAATACCAACAGAAGCCCTAAGGACTTCTTCTTCCCTCAGACCGAAAATCTTATGGAATTTAAGACAAGCGGCAAGGAAATCGAGATAATCGATAACAGGGACGAAATGGAAGACTTCGTTGTATTCGGCGTTCGTGCCTGTGATGTAAAGAGCTTTGAGATACTTGACAGAGTATTCTTGGTTGAGCCTTACGACAGCTATTATGCCAACAGACGTGAGCACGGTGTTATAATTTCAATGGCTTGCACCAGACCTGTTGAAACCTGCTTCTGTCAGACTTTTGACATAGATGCGGCAAATCCTGAGGGTGATATTGTTTGTCACAAGACAGAGAATGACGTTTTCTTTAATGCAGTAACCGAAAAGGGTAATGCTCTTATGGCAAAGCTCGAAGGTGTAACCGAGGACGCAGACAGCAGTGAAGTTGATGCACAGATAGAGAAAACTCACGAGATTATGAAGAAACTTCCTCTTGCTAATCTAACAGCCGATAAGTTCGGTGCAGACAAGACAAATGAGTTCTTTGATGCACCACAGTGGAAGGAGCTTTCACAGTCGTGCTTAGGCTGCGGTACTTGCACATTTGTATGCCCGACTTGTCAATGCTATGACATAAAAGACTACAACACAGGTCACGGAGTTATTCGTTTCCGTTGTTGGGACTCTTGTATGTATTCAGACTTTACAAAGATGGCTCACGGCAACTCCAGAAACTCTCAGCTTGAGCGTTTCCGTCAGAGATTTATGCACAAACTTGTGTACTATCCTACAAACAATGACGGCTTGTTCAGTTGTGTAGGCTGTGGCAGATGTCTGGCTAAATGCCCGATTTCTATGAATATTGTAAAGGTTATGAAGACGTTAGGAGGTAAAGATAATGAATAATCGTGAGGAAACTTTAATTCCAAAAATTGGTGTGATTACTGATGTTCGTATCGATACACCTGATGTAAAGACCTTCCGTGTGGTAACTCCCGACGGTAAAAAGGCTTTTGAGCATAGACCCGGTCAGTGTGCAATGCTCTCTATCCCAGGTGTGGGAGAGGCAATGTTTTCTATAACATCTTCGCCGACCAACACCGAGTTTATGGAATTTTCGATTAAAAAGTGCGGCTGTGTAACCGAGTGGCTCCATCAGGCTGAGGTAGGACAGCAAATTACCATAAGAGGTCCGTACGGAAACCCTTTCCCTGTGGATGATGCGTTTCAAGGACAGGATTTGCTCTTTATTGCCGGCGGTATCGGCCTTGCACCTCTGCGTTCGGTAATCAATTACTGCAGACATTACAGAGAAAATTATGGCAAGATTGATATTGTATATGGTTCAAGGAGTAAGGACGACCTTGTAGATTATGACGAGATTATCAATGAATGGGTAAAGGATGACGGTATTGACGTTCATCTTACCATTGATAACGAGCAGGAAGGATGGGACGGTCACGTTGGCTTTGTTCCTAACTATGTTAAAGAGCTTGGTTTTGATACCAACAAGACAGTTATTATTTGCGGACCGCCGATTATGATTAAGTTCACACTCCAAGGACTTATTGAGATGGGTTATGATAAAACTCAGGTTTATACAACTATGGAGCTTCGTATGAAGTGCGGCATAGGCAAGTGCGGCAGATGTAATATCGGGTCAAAGTATGTTTGCAAAGACGGCCCTGTATTCCGCTGTGACGAGCTTGAAGAACTGCAGGATGAGTATTAATAAGGAGGAAATCGAAATGGAAAATATGGTAAATATATTTCTGTTCGGAAAAAAATATGAAGTTCCGGACAATCTTACAATAATGAGTGCAATGGAATATGCCGGTTATCAGTTGGTTCGCGGTTGCGGATGCCGTAACGGCTTCTGTGGTGCTTGTGCTACAATTTACAGAATTAAAGGTCAGACTGAGCTTAAGGCTTGTCTTGCTTGTCAGACTAAGGTTGAGGACAATATGTATATCGCAACATTGCCCTTCTTTCCATTGGTTAAGCAGACTTATGATATCGAAAAGATTGCTCCCACAGAGCAGATTATGATGCAGCTCTACCCTGAGATTTACGCTTGTATCGGCTGTAACGCTTGTACAAAGAGCTGTACTCAGGAGCTTAATGTTATGCAGTATATCGCATATGCTCAAAGAGGCGAATACGAAAAGTGTGCTGAGGAGTCATTTGACTGTGTAATGTGCGGAGTATGTTCTTCACGTTGT
The DNA here is from genome assembly GCA_902777435.1 of uncultured Ruminococcus sp. Taxonomy (GTDB): domain Bacteria; phylum Bacillota; class Clostridia; order Monoglobales; family Monoglobaceae; genus UMGS1820. The sequence continues at coordinate 25,052 of CACYTW010000004.1, forward strand.
CCTGCAGGAATTTCACATCCTCAGGTTGCAATGCTCGCAAGACGTCTTAACGGTAAGTATCTGGCACCTAAGTCCGCTCACCTTGAAAATCGTGTTCAGGAAATTAAGGACGGCACATTTACTGAACTTATAGAGGGTCTTATGCAAAAGCCCATAGACGAAATCAAAGAACTTTATAACAACAGAGAAATAGAGAAATAAGGAGGTGTTTTCTAATGTATGCAGATAGATTTACTGAATCAATAAAGGCGGTTGAAGCCGCAAGAGAAGAAAATATTAAGCTTGAGCCAAGACGTATGACTGCACAGGAAAAAGAGGACTTACTTAAGGCTTATCACCCTGACTATAAGGTAGACGAGTTTGAGGAATTGAAAATTGGTCCAAATAAGGGTGAGAAGGTTCCCAAAGAGCTTGCGGCTATACTTCAGGCACACAGCCGTATAAAGTCAGATGCGGTTGATTTGAATAAAGTCGACTATGACGTTGATGTTTTGGTTATCGGCGGCGGCGGTGCAGGCTCGTCTGCGGCAATCGAAGCAAACGAGGCAGGTGCAAATGTAATGATAGTTACAAAGCTCCGTATCGGTGACGCAAACACAATGATGGCAGAAGGTGGTATTCAGGCGGCAGACAAAGAAAACGACTCTCCTGCAATTCACTTTGTAGATGCTTTTGGCGGCGGTCACTATGCCGCAAAGCGTGAACTTTTGTCAAAGCTCGTATGTGACGCACCCGAGGCTATTCAGTGGCTTAACGAACTTGGCGTTGAGTTCGACAAGGACGAGGACGGCAGAATGATTACAACTCACGGCGGCGGTACATCACGTAAGCGTATGCACGCAGCTAAGGACTATTCCGGTGCAGAGATTATGAGAACTCTCCGTGATGAAGTTATAAACCGTGGTATCCCCGTGGTTGACTTTACTTCTGCAATTGAACTCATCCTCGATGAAAACGGAAACGCCGCAGGTGCAGTTCTTATGAATATGGAAACAAAGGAATTGCTGGTGGCTAAGGCTAAGACTGTTATTATCGCAACAGGCGGTGCAGGCCGTATGCACTATCAGGGCTTCCCTACATCTAACCACTATGGTGCAACAGCAGACGGACTTGTACTTGGCTATCGTGCAGGGGCTAAGCTCTTATATGCGGATACACTTCAGTATCATCCGACCGGTGTTGCATATCCTGAACAGATTTTTGGCGCGTTGGTTACAGAGAAGGTTCGTTCACTTGGTGCAAAGCTCATCAACGCTAATGGTGAAGCATTTATGCATCCCCTTGAAACAAGAGACGTTTCAGCCGCATCTATCATTCGTGAATGTTCAGACAGAGGCAATGGCGTAGATACAGGCAACGGCCTTGGCGTATGGCTCGATACTCCTATGATTGAAAAAATCGGCGGTGAAGGTACTATTGAGGCAAGAATTCCTGCTATGATGCGTATGTTTGCTAAATACGGAATTGATATCCGCAAGGAACCGATTTTGGTTTATCCGACACTTCACTATCAAAACGGCGGCCTTGATATTAATGCGGATTGTATGACAACAGAGATTGAAAACCTCTTTGTTGCAGGTGAAGCCGTAGGCGGAATTCACGGAAGAAACAGACTTATGGGTAACTCACTTCTTGACATTATCGTATTCGGCCGCAGTGCAGGTAAGAATGCTGCTGCTAAGTGCAAGGATGTTAAGGTTGGCACACTGTCGCTTAAGCATATTGATAACTTTGAGGCTGAAATTTCAGCAGCAGAAATTGATACTGATGTAGTTTCACCTAAGTTATTGCCTGATTACACAAGAAAATAAAAAGGTTTTATTGATGTCAGCTGTTTTTCAGCTGACATCAATAATGATTAAAGAAAAGAGGTTTTTTAAAAATGAGTTTATTTGGCGGAGTTATTCCAATAACGGGAATTACATTTTTAATGTTCTGCTTATTTGCAATTTTGTTTGTTGGCTACGCTCTGGGACGTATAACCATAAAGGGAGTGTCCCTGGGTGACGCAGGTGTATTTATTATTGCCCTGCTTTTTGGATGTTTCTTTTATAAGCCCCTTGAAGCACAGCTTGCTATTAAATTCGGAGGAGAAATGGTGCACTACACAGATAAGGCACTGAAGATTATCGAAAACTTTGGTCTTATCTTGTTTGTTACCTCTGTTGGCTTTATTGCAGGTCCGAACTTCTTTGGCAATATGAAAAAGAACTTTAAGTCATATGTGCTTATCGGTCTTATGATAATATTGTTCGGCGGGCTTGCGGCAGTTGGCTGTATCTACTTAGGCTTTGCATTGGGCGAGCCAAAGGACGGCAGCTTTGTAGCTATGATAGTTGGCTTGCTTTCAGGTTCACTTACATCAACTCCTGCTTTCTCGGCAGCTAAGGCAACCGTAAACCCTGAGTTTGAGAGCCTTGTATCAGTAGGTCACGGTATCGCATACATATTTGGCGTAATCGGTGTTGTACTGTTCGTTCAGCTTATTCCTAAAATTACAAAGGCTGATATGGATGCAGAGAGAGCAAAAATTACTGTATCAAAGGAACAATCAACAAAGAAAGTAGCTAACGTAAAACTTTTAAGTCTTGATGAGCACGGCTTTGCGGCATTTGCACTTGCGGCAGTTGTTGGTATGGTTGTCGGAATGATTAAAATTCCCCTTTCATCAAATGGACTTAGCGGTACAACCTTTGCTTTGACTACAACAGGCGGATGTCTTTTGACATCACTTGTATTCGGTCACTTTGGCAGAATAGGCAAGCTGAACATTATGCCTGATACTTCAACACTTAAACTGTTCCGTGAGCTTGGTCTTGTACTCTTTTTGGTAGGTGCAGGTATCCCGGGCGGTGCAGAATTTGTAGCACACTTTGACCCAATGTACTTTGTATATGGTGTAATTATGACTATAGTACCTATGTTTGTTGGCTATCTGTTTGCAAAGCATATTTTAAAGCTTCCGTTGTTGAACAGCCTTGGCTCAATCACGGGCGGTATGACATCTACCCCTGCTCTTGGTACACTTATCAATGTTGCAAAGACAGAGGAAGTTGCATCAGCGTATGCGGCTACATATCCTATTGCACTTATCGCAGTAGTTCTTGTGTCTCAGTTCCTTATTCTCTTTTTGGGATAGAAAATTTCGCAAAAGATGTTTCAACCTGGCTGAAAGTGCTTCAGTCAGGTTTTTTGATGCTTGATCTGTGTATCATCATTTTATGTCTTGACCATTTATGTAAAGAGAATTATTATAAAAGGTATAAGAAATTTTAAGAAATACTGGATGGCTTTTATGTTCTGTTTTGCAAGGAGGTCAAAATGATCCAGAAAACTTATAAAATGCCATTAAATGGAGATTTTTCTGCCTTACTTGACAAAATAGAAGCAGAAGGGGATGTTAAAGAAAACTGGCAGAGTTTTTTTGTTGTTCATGAACGTGAATATAAAGAAGACAGAATAAAGGAGCACTTAAGGGCACTTTCCTTAAGATTTCCAAGTGTAAAAATTGTGGGAATGACTCTGCTTGGAAAAGTGGCTCCATGGGTTAATCTGGAGTATACAACTTTTATTTCACTGTTATCTTTTGAGACATCAAAGTTCTTTGTGTTCAGATATGACTGTAATATCATGATGCCAGATGAGGCAGGAAGACAGTTTTCTAAGGATATCGAAAAGCTTGATGATCTCAGGGCAATCTATTATATTTCTTCTGGAGCCGGTATTGATCCGGAGGATTTCTTTGAAAATATAGAATTACGATATGAACATATACCGATTTTAAGGCGCAAAAAACTCCCGAATCGCTCCGGGAGTTTCTGAAATCTGATCAAAAGCGCAGCGTAATCAGCGCTACTGTTTGAAATGCTTTCCGGGTGCGCTTTCTTCATGAGCGCCGATCTTTTCATTTTTAGCCGCCATTTTTTCCGCCTTTGCTGCCTGCTTCGCTTCCCTGCGTGCAATCTTATCGTCTATTCTGGCGTTCCATGCAGCGGCATCATCTTTTCTCATCCTGTTGAACCAGTCAGTCTTTCTGCTGATGATGAATATTATGATCACGAATACAGCTCCCGTGACGGCTTCAAGAATAAAGTCATGCATAGTCGTTGCTCGTGTTATCGACGCCATATTCATGCCCTGCAGATAGAAAATCGTCATGTTATTGGCAATATGGAAAGCTGATGATACTTCGATACCTCTGCCCATCCATGCAGAGAGAGAGAATACAGTCCCGGTAACGATGATGCCGATCTTTCCCATCATGTCATACGGATGCATTGCCGCGAAAAGTACAGACTCAAGTATCACGGCTATGACCGGTATCCTGAACCACGATCCGAAGGTCTGCATAAGCAGCCCGCGGAACAAATACTCTTCACTGATGCACTGCAGCGGGCCCAGCACAGTGACCACGGCAAAGCTTGCAAGTGTGAATTTCATCTGGTAGTTATCGATGTTGTGTTTATAAACCAGTTCGTCAACGATGATAGGTATACTGATGCAGATGAAAGCAACAGGGAAAACTTTCCAGAATACTTTGCTGCTCCAGCCGCCTCTTGAAGACGAATAAGACGAGAAAGGCCTGTCACGTACTATTTTGGTTGTAAGCCATAGTGCAGGGATCATCACCGCTATGACACCCAGACCTGCTACCGACTGCCATGTATTTGAAAGGTCCATGTCATCATAGCCGCTTTGAAATATTTTGCTTGTCTGCAGTTCGGCCAGAGTCGGCAATCCTCCGTAGTTGATATACGCTACTGCGGCACTCAGTGCCATCCCCAGTATGAGGTATATGACAAGGAAAAGTATAAATACGATCAAAGGCTTATACCACCTGTATGACTTGAACTGTCTTCCATAAACCGGATATGAGTGTTCTTTAGCATTTGAACTATCTATTACAGACATTTTTCCTCCTTCAGCATCATAAACTTCGTTATAGATGCTTATATCCCTAAGTAAGAGCCCTTCTCCACTCAGGAAAAGGGCTCATTTTTTGTATTTTGCAAGCGGATGCTTTTACCTCAGGCATAAAGCCTGTATCGGTAAGTTTATTACTTCTCTTCCTGCTCCTTCTTATATGCAGCGATAACCTTGTCTGCGAGGTTGCCCGGAAGTTCTGCATATCTTGCGAACTCTACTGTGAAGGATCCTCTTGCCTGTGTCATCGATCTGAGTGCGATAGCATAGTCGAAGAGCTCTGCCTGAGGTGCCTCAGCGTGGAGAATTGTTCCGCGGTGCGAGGAATCCATACCGAGTACCATACCGCGTCTGTTAGGCATGTCGCCCATTACAGCTCCTACATACTGCTCAGGAACTGTGATCTCGAGCTTCATGATAGGCTCGAGGAGGCATGGTCTGGCCTCAACGATACCCTTCTTGAATGCGAGCGAAGCAGCAATCTTGAACGATACTTCGTTGGAGTCTACTTCGTGATAGGAACCGTCGTAAAGAACAGCCTTGATGTTCTGTACTTTGCATCCTGCGAGAGGGCCCTTTTCCATGCACTCGAGAAGTCCCTTCTCAACTGCAGGTACGTAGTTCTTAGGAACTGATCCGCCGAAGAGCTCTTCTGAGAACTCGAGGCCAGGCTCCTGTGAAGGTGAGAATCTGATGTGAACGTCACCATACTGTCCTGCACCGCCGGACTGCTTCTTGTGCTTACCCTGAACATCGGAGTTGCCCTTGATGGTCTCTCTGTAAGCGATCTTCTGAGGAACAACATTTACGCTTACGCCGTATCTGTCTTTGAGCTTAGCCTGGATGATTCCGAGCTGGATGTCGCCCTGGCCGCCGAGCAGTGTCTGATGTGTCTCAGCGTTTCTCTCGAGAACGAATGTAGGATCCTCTTCCATGAGTCTGGAGAGACCCTGAGCCATCTTCTCGTCTTCGTTCTTGTCTGCAGCCTCTACAGCTACGAAGTAGCAAGGTGTAGGGAATGCAGCAGGCTTAACTGTAACCTGCTTGTTCTTAGCGCAGAGTGTGTCGCCTGTCTTTGTGTTCTGGAGCTTACCGAGAGCAACCATGTCGCCTGCGACTACAGTGTCTGTCATCTCCTGAGACTTACCTCTTACAAAGAAGACGGAGCCGAGCTTCTCGGACTTCTCTGAACGTGGGTTGTAAACGTCAGTACCGGACTTGAGTGTACCCGATACGATCTTTGCGTATGAGATCTTTCCGAGGAACGGGTCAGCGAGTGTCTTGAAGATGTATATAACGAGGTCTCCTGCAGGATCGCATGCGATCTCGATGTCGTTTCCGTCAGCATCCTTAGCTTCTGTAACGACTGTTTCCGGCTTCGGTACGTACTTGCAGAGCGAGTCAAGAACAACGTCTACTCCCTCGCCTGTAAGAGCACTCATTGTCATGATCGGCATGATGTCTCCGTTGTGGATACCTGTTGCCAGACCGTGAGCGAACTCCTCGTCTGTGAAAGCCTCTCCCTCGAAGAACTTCTCCATGAGTTCCTCGTCAGCAGCTGCAACTGCTTCATCGAGAGCGTCCTTGTCATCAAGAGTAACACATGCGCTTCCGAACTTGTCCTGGATAGCTGCGACTACTTCGTCGAGTTCAACGTTGTCCTTGTCGATCTTGTTGATGATGAAGAATGTCGGTGAATTGTACTCCTTGACAAGATCCCATGCCTTTTCTGTTCCGACCTGGATGCCGGACGAAGCGTCTACCATGATGATAGCTGTAGCCCCTGTCGAAAGAGCAGCTCTTGCCTCTCCTGCGAAATCGAAGAATCCCGGAGTGTCGATAAAGTTGAGCTTTGTTCCCTTATACTCTACAGGAACGAGTGTCTGGTTGATGGTGTATCCCTTTTCGATCTCCATCTTTTCATAGTCGGATACTGTGTTGCCCGACTCAACCTTTCCGAGTCTGCTGATAACCTTGGTGTTCAGCAGACCTGCTTCAAGGAAGGTGGTCTTACCTGTGCTGCCGTGTCCCAGCAGTACGATGTTGCGGATCTTATCGCTTGAATAGCCTTTCATGTGTTCCTCCTGAAATGTTGTTTATATCTTTTTGTTTTATATCGTTTTTTATATGTGCGGCCGCGCGGACCGCTGATTAACTGTTTTTAGAATTCAGCGTTGCCCGGTGTACGCGGGAACATCTGAACGTCTCTGATGTTGCTCATGCCCGTGAGGTACATGAGGATGCGGTCGAATCCGAGTCCGTATCCGGAATGGAATACGCCGCCGTATCTTCTGAGGTCGAGATACCAGTCGTATGTGCTCTCATCGAGTCCGAGCTCGTTGATCCTCTGAACGAGAACGTCGTAGCGCTCTTCTCTCTGGCTTCCGCCGATGATCTCACCGACTCCCGGTACGAGCATGTCCATTGCAGCTACTGTCTTGCCGTCATCATTGAGCCTCATGTAGAAGGCCTTGCAGTCTTTTGGATAGTTGATGACGAACATTGGCTTCTTGAATACCTCTTCTGTCAGGTAACGCTCATGCTCAGTCTGGAGCTCGAGTCCCCACTCTACCGGATATTCGAATTTTTTGCCCGACTTCTGCAGTATATCGACCGCCTCGGTATATGTGATGCGGACGAAATCAGAGTTGACGATGTGGTCGAGTCTCTCGAGAAGGCCTTTGTCAATGAAGCTGTTGAAGAACTTCATCTCTTCAGGGCATTTCTCAAGAACATAGCTGATGATGTATTTGATCATCTCCTCGGCCAGGTCCATGTTGCCGTTGATGTCGCAGAATGCCATCTCAGGCTCCATCATCCAGAATTCCGATGCATGCCTTGCCGTGTTGGAGTTCTCTGCGCGGAACGTAGGTCCGAACGTATAGATGTTGCGGAACGCGAGCGCCATGATCTCACCTTCGAGCTGGCCCGATACAGTCAGGTTCGACTTCTTGCCGAAGAAGTCCTTGCTGTAGTCGATGTTGCCCTGCTCATCGCGCGGCAGATTGTCGAGGTCAAGTGTGGTCACCTGGAACATCTCGCCGGCGCCTTCAGCGTCGCTGCATGTGATCTCAGGTGAGTGAACATAGATGAAGTTTTTCTCCTGGAAGAACTTGTGGATCGCATAGGCCGCGACACTGCGCACTCTGAATACCGCACTGAATGTGTTGCTGCGCGGTCTGAGGTGAGCGATCTCCCTGAGGAACTCCATGCTGTGGCGCTTTTTCTGAAGCGGATAGTCCGAATCGGAATCTGCGACGAGCTCGATCACGTCTGCTTTGATCTCGAAAGGCTGCTTTGCTTCAGGTGTGAGAACCAGTGTACCAACAACCTTTACGCCTGCGCTCAGTCTGAACTTTGCCACTTCGCTGAAGTTTGCAAGCTTGTCTGCCTCATAGACCACCTGTACAGGTGTGAAGAATGTACCGTCATTGACCGAGAGGAAACCGAACTGATTGGAACTTCTGTTGCCCCTCACCCAGCCGTAGACCATTACCTCTTTGCCTGCGTAAGCATCTGTGTTTCTGAATAATTCTCTGATCTCAATATCTTTCATACTTCTTTTCCCGTTTTTTATTTACCTGTGCTGTCCGCACTAGCCGTAAGATTATATCACAATGGACCTCTTAATGTCATCAAAAAGGCGCGAATAATTCGCGCCTTGATCGATTATTATAGTTGTTATTATGCTTATTGCTGCCACTTACTTGGCAAAAGGAGTTTTTCTGTAGAACTGGAATACATACCACTGCTTCTCTCCCGTGCTGGTATTTACCAGTCTCACTTCTACTAACATATTCGTATATTTCTTAGCAAACTTGATTTTCTTTCCTTTTGTGATATTTTTTTTGCTCACTTTGATCTTAGTGCCTTTGTAGTCTTTCCAGCCCTTGTATGCGCGTGCGCCTACCTTCTGGATTTTCCAACCCGAAGCCACCTTAGCCTTGACCTTTACACTTGTTGCTTTCTTGACCTTTTTATTCATGCCGAACGGGTGCTTGGACAGGCTGACTTTTTTACCGTTTACTTTAAGGCTCTTGAACAGTACCGGTATCTTCTTTACCTCCAAAGGAACACTAAGTGATCCCTTCTGACCTCTATAGGTATAATTGCCGGTGATAGTTACCTTTCCTAACGCAACACCTTTGACAAAATATTCTCCATCCTTTTTATATACTGTTGCCACGTTAGGATTGCTGGAGGATACTGAATCAAGAGTGACATCATAATCACCTTCACTATATGCTCCTACATAAGCCTCAGTATAGCCTAAATACACTTCACCATCTGCGAAAAAGACAACGTCTCCGCTCTTAGCTTCTCCGGCAAATACCGTTGTTGTCATGCCCAGCGCTACCAGCAGTGTGAGCAGAAGGCTGAACGTTCTCCTGAATACATTCCTTTTCATAAAACTTTCCTCTCCCTCCTGAAGTATCATCATACTACTCCATACAGATAAAGTTTTACATTTGCGCTACCCTTTTGTCAACGGGGTTGACAATCCCCGGAAGCCACCGACTGTACGCTCTTGACGCCATTCCGGGATAGATCCGCAGCATTCATCAGGAATGCAAAGCACCACCCGGCTCTACAAAAGCCAGCACTTGATCATGGCATCTATCAGCTTTCCGTCATAGCCGCCTTTCTCATTACTGAAAGTCATTATCAGGTTATCCCAAGGCTTAATACCATAGCTGATATAATCTTTCACCTTTCCGATATTATTCAGTACATACTCGTAATCAGTCACTTTTCCAAAGTGTTCCCAGTAAATGATTTTGCGATCACGCGGCCTCAATATTTTTAGGTCGGGAGCATATTTCAGATCCGGTATTCCCGTGTCGTCTTCATATCTATACGGTATCCCAAAATGATCAAGTCTTGATGTGATATACATTTCACCTCCCGATCTCATGTTTTCTCCTTTAGCAGATATGGACTTATAACTCTCCTCATAAAATACAGGCTGAACATAACCGGATTCCCACTCGTCTGGATTTCTGTCACCGTAATAAATCCCTTTTGCCAGCTCCGGATACTTTACGCAGAAAGACTTCATTACACGCTCCTCGCTGATCGGGCTGTAATTCTCGATAGCTCTGTTAAGCTCCCCAATGTTGTTTTTTATGTTCTCCACCGCTTTTTCTACAAATGTTTTACGCACAAGAGCCAAAACAGCATCACTGTCTTTTGTAATGGCGATCCTATGCTCCTTCTTTCGATGACCTCCTTTAGGAATCCTTTGGCAATAGTAATACTTGCCATTTTTCTGATAAATATAAAGCTTGCCTTCCGGAAGACTCTCCAATTCACTATTTAAGTCCAATAGCTGATCATTCAATCCATCCCTTAGCGAAACCAGCTGTTCCTTATAGTACATACACCCCTCCTTTTCTGTTAATCAAGATCCTCGCACACCAAACAGGATCCTGCGAGTAGCAATAAACCGGTCCGCTGCATTTAAGCTCAGTCAATCGTATATAAAGCCAGGTCTGCCGCACTGAAAAACATGCTATGTGCATCTACTCACTGAAATGAATAATTATTAGTATTTTTACTTCGTGTCCCGTTGGTGAAAAAGGAAAATTTGAAAACCTTCTACATGAGTGCCCAAATAATAGCATCTCGTGTAGAAAAGAGAGCGGTCTCTTTTGCGTAAAATACGTACAAAAGGCGCCACACAGCTAAAACCAGCTGCATAATAGTAGATTGTCAACCGATTAGTCCCTGAAGTTGCCATTTTTTACAAAATATCTGCGGTGTATATCGATGAATACTCCGAAGTGTCTGTTTTTTTCTACATGAAATGTTAAATTTCGGTACCTCATGTAGACATTTTTCCAAAACTCCTTTTTTGAGAACATAATGCAAAAGCTGCGCACA
>CACYTW010000005.1 GCA_902777435.1 uncultured Ruminococcus sp.
TATTATGATTATTACCAGGCTGTTGTGCAAACGCTTAGGTGTAGCCGACGAGGCGGTGAACGCCGCTATGTGCAGAAAGCTGAAGGGCGGGATTGACGATAATCACCCCTTGGAAAAAAGGTTTGGCGATTTGAGCCGTCTTTTAAGTGAGATAAGAGAGGATAATTCTTATAATGAATAATATGAAGATTAAGGCAATTGCTGAGTCTGCAATGGGAGCGGCGGTATGTGCTCTGTTGATGATAACGTCGCTTTATGTTCCGTTTTTTTCGGGCATAGCCGCAATTGTCAGCGGTATTCCCATTATGTGTCTTTTTTATAAAAACAACATAACTTCGGGAATTTTAGCTTTTGTATGTGCCTTTTTGATTACATTTATACTGACGGGCGATATTGTGTCTGTGGGAGTTATGGCATTTTTGTATGTTGCCCCTGCTGTGGTATTTGGAATTTTTAATTCAAAGGGAAATAAATTTTCCGCATCGGTTGCGGCGGCAGCTGTGGTTACCCTTATCGGTGTTGTTATTGAGTTCAGTATGCTCAACGGCTCAGGTACGGGAATAAGGGATTTTGTGACCTCTTATTCAAACAATATTCAGTCAATGCTCAGCGAAACAATGGCTGCAAGCGGTGTCGATATGGGTGAAGATATGTCGGGTGCTGTCACCCGGGTAATCAATCAGGCAATAGATATGATTATGTACTATCTGCCCACAATTATAATATGCATCGCAGTATTTTATGCGTATTTAGTCGCTATGGTTGGTGCTTTTGTGCTGAAGCGTTTGAGAATTAAGGAGGTTCAGCACACGCCCTTTAACACACTTGTGGCACCTAAGTATGTGTGTCATATCACAGTTATTCTGTTTGTTCTGACCTATATAATAAAGGACTCAGGTGTATATTCTGCGGCACTGAAAAATGTTCTGCTTGTGTCGGAAATTTTTTTGGGCATCTGCGGCTTTGCATTTTTAGATTTGAAATTCAGCAAGGTCTTAAGGCAATGGTATATAAGACTTATAATATACATAGGCATTTGGTTCTCGGTGTTTATGTTGCTGCCCTTCTTAGGGGAGATTTTAGTATTGGTGGGCTTCTTCCGAAGTCTGTTCCAAAATAATTCCCACGACAGTTTCGGAGGTGAGAAGTATGGAGATTAATAAAAAAGCTAACAACAAAGTCAAAAAGCTTGTGAGGAACGAGTTTAATTCCAATATACAAACTTATATCATATGCGGTGTTGTGCTTGTTGTTCTCGGTATTTTCTCGTTTTTGTGTACATTGAATATTTCGGCAAGGAACCATTATATTATCTATTTGGTAATTATGTCTATTGCCTCGGTTGTTGCAGGGCTTGGCATACTTGTAGGCGGTATATATCATTCAATATGTAAGCGTGAATTGTTTAAAAAACATATTGATGAAATTTCTTTTGGTGTTGAGGCATCTGTTAAATCGGCTCTTCTCGGTTTTCCTGACCCCATTGTAATTGTTGAAACAGATGGTACAATTCAATGGTACAATCAGGAATTTACCGACATATGCGAACCTGATGAGCTTCACGGTATCAACATTCAGGAGATTTTTCCGTCAATCAGAATTGTTGATTTTATAGATGATGACAGCGTGACAAAACCGTTTTCTTACAATGGCAGAGATTTTATGCTGATGGGCAAAAAAACACGTACAGAGTATGAAAGTGCAGAGTATGAGCTTATAAGCATAAGCTTTGTTGATATCAGCGAGGTTACAAGACTTAGAAATCAGTTGGACGAAAAACAGACAGTTGTATGTACTGCCATAATCGACAACTATGACGAGGTGTTAAGGGAGACTCCGACCTCAAACCACGGCGTGTTAATCGGTGATGTTGAGCGTTGTATCGGCATATGGGTTGAGAGGGGTGAAGGCTTTTACAGAAAGTATGAGAGAGACAAATTTATCATTCTTTTTGAAAGTGCAAAGTTTGATTTGCTCCTTGCAGAAAAGTTTTCGGTTTTAAATGAGATAAAAGAGATTGACCAGCAGAATAAAATTCCCGTCACCTTAAGTATCGGCGTTGGTATGGACGCAGAAGATATTAAGGAAAATGACAGAATGTCCTTGTCGGCTCTTGAAATGGCTCTCGGCAGAGGCGGTGACCAGGCGGTTGTTAAGTCGGCTGACGGCTATTCCTTCTATGGTGCAAAGAGTTTGGGCGTCGAAAAGACAACCAAGGTTAAGGCTCGCGTGGTTGCAAAAAATCTGTGCAATATGATTGACAAGGCATCAAATGTCATAATTATGGGACATAGGGGTTGCGACTTTGACAGCTTCGGAACGTCAGTCGGATTATTCAGAGCAGTTGTGAACAGGGGAAAGAAGGCTAATATTGCCCTTGACAGAAATCACAACAATGTAGGTGTTATTTTAAAAGAGGCACTTATCCATAGCGAATACAATGAGGGAATTGTGTCTCTGGACAAGGCGGTAACCTTGCTTGGAATGAACACCTTGCTTATTGTAGTAGATACTCACAGAGCAGGTATGGTCGAATATCCTGAACTGTTGGAAAAGGCTAAAAATGTTGTTCTTATTGACCATCACAGAAGAAGTGAGGACTTTATTGAAGACACAGCATTGACATACCACGAGCCGTATGCTTCATCTGCAAGCGAGATGGTAGCTGAGGTCTTTCAGTATATGGAGGACGAAAAGGGACTGTCTCTGCTTGAGGCGGAGGCTCTCTACTGCGGTATATACTTAGATACCAAGGGCTTTACATTTAAAACGGGGGCAAGAACCTTTGAGGCGGCGGCATACCTCAGAAAGATGGGCGTCGACCCCGTAAGAGTACATAAGCTGTTCAGAAACGATATTTCGACTTATATTCAGAAGTCAAATATAATAAGCAATACAAAGATATACCGAGGCAATATAGCTATGGCTGTGTGTGAGTCAGTATCCAAAAATTTACAGCTTGTTGTGGCTCAGGCGGCTGATGATTTGCTGGACATCAGCAATGTGGAGGCTTCGTTTGTGCTTGCTCTTGTGGGAAACAAGGTTATAATAAGCGGAAGGTCTCTCGGCGGTATAAATGTTCAGGTTGTATTGGAAAAGTTAGGCGGCGGCGGACACAGCACCATTGCAGGTGCTCAGCTTGAAAATACAAGCATTTCTATTGCAGAGCTTAAGCTTAAAAATGCAATTGATGAAGTATTGTTTGATTGATATAATATAGAGCATACGATACGGCAGGAGCAAGCCCCTGCCCTACAGTAATACACAAGGGAGCCAATAAATTCAAAATTATTTTTTCTTTGCAATCGGGCTTGGGGCAATTATTCATTAAAATTATTTTGAATTTAATGAACGGGATGATGAGGGCATCGTCCCCTACGATGCGGCAGGAACAAGCCACTGCCCTACAATTTACAATGTAGACTCAGAACAGAGAAAATATACATATATGATTAATAACAGAGGAGATGTGTGACAATGAAAGTAATTTTAACTAAGGACGTTAAGGCACAGGGTAAAAAAGGTGACCTTATTGATGTAAGTGACGGTTATGCAAATAACTTTCTTTTAAAGAAGGGACTTGCTATTCTTGCCACAAAACAGGCTATAAATGAGTTAGAGGGCAAGAAGGGGGCAGAGGAATACAAGCGTAACCAAGAGGAGTTAAAGGCGAGCAATATTGCCGAAAGACTTAAAGATGTTAAGGTTTCGCTCAAGGCAAAGGCAGGCAAGGAGGGTAAGCTGTTTGGCTCTATAACCTCAAAGGATGTTGCCGATGCACTTAAGGCTCAGTTTAATATTACAGTTGACAAAAGAAAGATTGACCTTCCCGACGGCATTAAAACTTGCGGTATCAGAGAAGTAAAGGTTACTCTCTATCCGAAAATCGTCGGTACATTTAAGGTAGAGGTTACCGAAGAATAATTTAAACCGAAAGGAGAGCTGCGTCTATGAGCGGTAATATAAGTGATGCGGCACAATTTGATGAATTGAATAACGCACAGCAAGAAATAAATCGTGCTGTACCATTTAGCAATGAGGCGGAGCAATCTGTCCTGGGCTCTATGTTTTTGGACAGAACCTGCATACCTGAGGTTATAAACAGAGTAAAGGCAGAGGACTTTTATATTGAACGTCACAGAATGTTGTATAATGCCCTTGTGGAGCTTTACAGCCTGGGTAAGCCTATTGATTTGATTACCATTGAGGAAAAGCTGAGATTAAACGGCGACCTTGACAAGATAGGCGGTATAAGGTTTATGGTTGATGTTGCAAACGCTGTTCCGTCAACCGAAAGTGTAATATTCTACGCTGATATTGTCAAGGATAAATCTGTACTGCGTAAACTTATCAAGCTTGCGGCAAATGTTGAGAATATGTGTTATCGCGGTGATGAAGAAACTGACGACATACTTGCAAATGCTCAGCAGGGCATAATTGAGATAAGCCAAAACCGCAGTACCAAAGGTCTTGTTCATATCGGCAGATATATAAATGACAGTATTGAAATGCTGAGCACCTTGTCCCAAAAGGATGAAGCCGTTACAGGTATTCCCACAGGTTTTATAGATGTGGACAGAAAGACGTCGGGCTTGCACTCGGCAGAGCTTGTTCTGATTGCAGGACGTCCCGGTATGGGTAAGTCCAGCTTTGCTTTGAACATTGCTCAGAATGCGGCAATTAAGTATGGCAAGAATGTTGCCATATTCAGCTTAGAGATGCCGGGTATACAGATTTCAAACAGGATGATTTCAAGTGTTGCCAAGATAAGCTCCGAAAGGATAAAAAAAGGCGACCTGAGAGATGAAGATTTAGAGAAATTCGGAACCGCAACCGCCGTTATTGAACGGTCGGGTATATATATAGATGATACCTCAAGCATAAATGTAACCGAAATCGGTGCAAGGTGCAGAAAGCTTATGCTTGAAAAAGGACTTGACTTAGTTGTTATCGACTACTTACAGCTTATGAACGGCTCTAAGGAGACGAGGGGAAACAGACAGCAGGAAATCGCTGAGATTTCAAGAGGATTAAAAGTTTTAGCAAACGATTTGAATATCCCTATAATTGCCCTGTCACAGCTCAGCCGTTCCTCAGATAAGGAAAAGCGTGAGCCTATACTCAGTGACCTTCGTGATTCAGGTGCTATCGAGCAGGATGCCGATATCGTTATATTCCTGCACAGAGAGGGATATTACAAGGATGATGTGGAGGAGCCTAACAAAACAAAGTGTAACTTTGCAAAGTACAGAAATGGTGAGCCGGGATATGTTGAACTGACGTGGCTTGGCGAATATACTTCATTCTCAGATTGGAGTGCTAAACGTGAGTGATAATCCTAAAATTAACGATACCATACTTAATATCGTAAAAAATACAATCAGCCAAAACCAGCTTATTGCATCAGGAGATAAGGTTCTTGTGGCACTGTCGGGCGGTGCGGACTCTGTCAGCCTTTTGGATATAATGTGCAAACTGAAAAATGAGCTGAATATTACCGTCGGTGCCGCACATCTCAATCATATGATAAGAGGTGACGAGGCGGATAGGGACGAGGCGTATGCGGCAGAGCTTTGCACAAGACTCTCGGTGCCGTTCTATGCGGAACGTGTTGATGTGCCTGCCATTGCAAAGACAGACGGAATATCAGAAGAAACTGCGGGCAGAAATGCCAGATATGCATTTTTTGAAAGACTGTGCAAAAAGCACGGCTATACTAAAATTGCAACTGCACATAACAGAAATGACAGAGCCGAAACGGTTTTGATGCGTATAATAAGAGGCACAGGCATAGACGGATTGAGCAGTATCAAGTACAAGCGTGACGGAAAAATCGTAAGGCCAATCTTAGATTTGAGCCGTGACAGCATTGAAGAATATTGCCGTAATAATAATTTAAGTTATTGTACGGACAGCACCAATGCGGTAAATGATTATACGAGAAACAAAGTCAGGAATGAACTTATACCAATGATTAGGGATAACTTCAATCCTAAGATTATTGACAGTCTGTGTAATCTTGCCGATAACTCAGCAGAGGATGCCGAGTTTATAAACGGCTATGCAGAGAGGCTGTATAAGAGGATAAACAGTCCAATGCCACACAGAAAGCCAACCTTGCTGGATATTAAATCCCTTGATATGGTGGGCGACAGTATTCAAAACAGGCTTATTCAAATTGCTTGCAGAGAGGTTATGGGCAATGAATATAAGCTTGAAAGGGTACACCTTGAAATTGTAAAAAATCTTCTCACAAAAGAAACAAGTGCTTCCGCTAAGCTGCCTATGGGACTTATTGTAAATGTTAAGTACGGATGGCTGGAGTTTGTGACCGAGGAAGAGAACAACAAGGATGTAAGCAAAAGCTTTTGCTATGACCTTGACTTAGATGAAAATCAAGAGGTGTCAATGTCGGATATCAGGCTTGAGGTTATGAGTGGTTCATACAAGCCGAAGAGCAACCAAATGATTGTTGATTTTGACAGGCTGTCGGACAAGGAGTTATGTATCAGGAGCCGTAAAATCGGCGACAGAATTGTTTTATATAAAGATGGAAAATCACGAAAGCTGAAAGACTTTTTTATAGATAAAAAAATTCCGAGAGGCGAGAGAGGGAAAATACCGTTGCTTTGCACCAATGACGAAGTTGTCGCTGTAATCGGATACAGAGTTGCAGAAAACTACCGAGTAAACAAAAATACAAAGAAGGGTCTGGTGATAACATATGGGACAAGTTATGAAGATAGGTAATGTTATGATAAGCCAAGATGAATTGGAAAAGGGCGTATCAAGACTTGCCGAAGAAGTAAACAGAGATTATAGGGGCAAAGAGGTAATTGTCCTGGGTATACTTAAGGGGTGCTTTGTGTTTATGGCTGACCTTATCAAAAAGCTGGATTGCGATGTCAGCGTATATTTTATGGAGGTTTCCAGCTACTTTGACGGAACGGTAAGTACGGGCAAAATTAAGATAAAAAAAGATATTGATGTGGATATCAAAGGCAAGGATGTGCTTATAGTTGAGGATATTATTGATTCCGGAAATACATTGACTCAGCTTAAAGAGATTTTGGCAGAGAGAGAGCCTGCATCAGTTAAGATTTGCACTTTACTCAGCAAGCCGTCAAGACGTCAGGTTGAACTTGAGGCTGATTACACAGGCTTTGTTATCGAAGACAAATTTATTATCGGCTACGGCTTGGATTGCGGTGAGAGATTCAGACAGTTGCCGTACATAGCGGAGGTTGAGTTCGTTGATGAATAAGTTTTACGAATACACACAAAATGCTGTAGATTTTGCAAGACCTTATGTCAAAGAGGTCGGAGGCTATGCGTCAAATGCGGCGGATTATGTGGGTAGAAAGATTAAAAGCAATACACGAAAAGCTAAAAGAAGTATGAAAATTATAAGGTTCAAGAATTATCTTGAGGTTATATCTAATGTTGTTCTTATAATTGCATCCTTGATTGCTTTGTTTGTTGCAATAAAGGAATGCATAAAAAGCAATGAATTATAAAACAGAAGGGACACGTGAATAACAATGGTAAACATAGAAGAAAAATTTTCGGATAAGGTTAAATCACTTGAGGGTTCAGCTATCAGAGAAATGTTCAAGCTGATGGCAAAGCCTGAGATAATTTCGTTTGCAGGCGGTTCGCCTGACTCGGCACTATTCCCAAATGAAGAGCTTGCTGAGATTGCGGCTGAGGTTTTAAAGAACAATGGTCCGCAGGCTTTGCAGTACGGAATAACAGAGGGATATGTTCCGCTTAAGGAATGGATTGTAGACAGACTTAAATCTCAGGGTATAATATCAGATGCGGATGATACAATAATTGTCAGCGGCGGTCAGCAGGGCATTGACCTTGCGGCAAAGTCTGTTTTAAACGCAGGTGACGGAGTTATTTGTGAACAGCCCAGCTTTATCGGTGGACTTAATTGCTTCCGGTCATACAACGCGGAGCTTTATGGCGTGAACGTAGATGATGACGGCATTAATACAGAGGAGCTTGAAAATATTTTAAAACAGCACAGCAATGTTAAAATTCTGTATACTATCCCAACCTTCCAAAACCCGTCGGGAATTACTATGTCCATTGAAAAACGTAAAAAGGTGTTAGAACTTGCCGAAAAATATGATTTTCTTATATTTGAGGATAACCCCTACGGCGAATTAAGATTTTCGGGCGAGGAGGTTCCGACTCTTAAATCTCTTGATAAAAATGACAGAGTTGTATACTTTGGCTCATTCTCTAAGATTTTGTCACCTGGTATGCGTATTGGTTTTGCAAGTGCTGCACCTAAGCTTATTCAAAAAATGGTCATTTGCAAGCAGGTTCAGGACGTTCACACTCCTGTTATCACACAGATGATGGCTTATGAATTTGTTACACGCTATTCAATTGACGAGCATATCAAGAAGATTAGCAAGGTTTACGGCGAAAAGTGTGAATATATGATGAAGCTGATGGACGAGAAGTTCCCAAGCTGTGTAAAGCACACAAGACCTCAGGGCGGACTTTTCTTGTTCTGCACAATGCCTGACGGAATTGACAGCAAGGAGTTGCTTAAAGCTGCAATTGACAAAAATGTTGCCTTTGTTCCGGGGGCTACCACTATGATTGACGACCAAAAGGTATACAGCTGCTTCAGAATGAACTATTCTATGGCGTCATTTGAACAAATTGAAAAGGGTATCGGTATATTGGCAGAGGTTCTTAAAGAGGCAGTCGGAGAATAACAGAGGAAAGGAATTGTAGCATAATGTCAGATAAAAAGAGAATTTTAAGCGGTATTCAACCATCAGGTGCAATGACAATAGGTAACTACCTCGGAGCCCTTAAAAATTGGGTTGAACTGCAAAAAACAGATGAATACGAATGTTTTTATATGCTTGCGGATTTGCATACCATTACTGTACGTCAAGAGGCAAAGGATATCAGAAAGAATGCAATGGACTTGCTTGCCTTGTTCATAGCATCAGGTATCGACCCTGAAAAAAGTCCTATATTCTTTCAATCTCACGTGCCTGCGCACGTTCAGCTGTCCTGGGTTTTAAACTGTAACACATATATGGGTGAGTTGTCGCGTATGACACAGTATAAGGATAAGTCAAGAAAGCACGCAGATAACATAAATGCAGGCTTATTTACCTATCCCGTACTTATGGCGGCAGATATTCTGCTGTATCAGGCTGACTTGGTTCCCGTAGGGCAGGATCAAAAACAGCATCTTGAAATAACAAGGGATATCGCACAGAGATTTAACAACACGTACAGCGAAACCTTTAAGGTTCCCGAGGCGTATATTCCAAAGGTCGGTGCAAGGGTAATGAGTCTTCAAAACCCTGCACAAAAGATGTCCAAGTCAGATACCAACGAAAATGGATATATACTTATGCTTGACTCTCCCGATACTGTTATGCGTAAGATTAAAAGAGCCGTTACGGACTCAGGCTCAGAGGTTAAACGGGGAGAGGGCAAGGAAGGTATCGAAAACCTTATGAGCATCTATGGTGCTGTAACAGGCAAAACAATGGAGGAAATCGAAAACGAGTTCGACGGCAAGGGCTACGGCGTATTTAAGCCTGCTGTTGCTGAGGCGGTAATTGAGGCATTGCGTCCTATTCAGGAAAAGTATAATGACCTTATGTCAAATAAGGATTATCTTGAGAAAATATACAGAAGCGGAGCTGAGATTGCTAACTTAACTGCACGCAAGACAATCAGCAAGGTTTACAGAAAGGTTGGTTTTATTCAACCCTAATTTACGGAGGAAGAAGAAATATGATTATAAACAATAATATCATTGTTATACTTGCACTTGCTGTCGCTTTTTTGCTGTCCTTTTCGACGACGCCTATGGTTATATCACTTGCACATAAGTTAAACGCAATTGATGTGCCGAAGGAAAAAAGAAGGGTTCACAAAAAGCCGACACCGTTGATTGGCGGTCTTGCCATATTCTATGGCTTTATCGTAAGTGTTTTGTGCTTTGCTGTGTTAGACCGCGAAACAGCAGGTATATTGATAGGCAGTGTTATAATCGTCATTGTGGGTATGATTGACGATATTACTGATATGAGGGCAATTGTTAAGTTGTTATGTCAAATAATTGCTGCTGCAATTGTTGTATATTCAGGTGTCAGAATACAGCATTTTGCCAATCCGTTTTCCGCTTGGATAGGACCGCCGTATATAGTTTTGAACTATTGGATATCAGTTGCAATCACTATATTCTGGATAGTAGGCGTATGTAATGCGGTAAATCTTTTAGACGGACTTGACGGTCTTGCGGTGGGTGTTTCGTCTATTGCATCTGTTTGTATGCTGGCACTTACATTGATAACTCAAAATGCCAATACGGCTATAATCATTGCGGCTGTCGCAGGTGCTGGATTTGGATTTTTGCCCTATAACTTCAACCCTGCAAAAATATTTATGGGTGATACGGGAGCATTGTTCTTAGGCTTTATATTGGCTTGTGTTTCTATTCAAGGCTTTTTGAAGCTGTCGGCTATTATTTCATTTGCGATACCTATTATCGTTCTTGGATTGCCGATATTTGATACTCTATTCGCAATTGTAAGAAGACTGCTCAAAGGTCAATCGCCTATGTCACCTGACAGAGGGCATCTCCACCACAGGTTGCTTGATATGGGCTTTTCCCAAAAGCAGACTGTTGCCATTCTCTATACATTGACAACTGTTCTTTGCCTTACGGCTGTTGTTGTTTCTATTAAGGGCTATTTGAGAGGCGTATTTTTAATATTGTCAGTTTTGATAATTATATTGGCATCTCTTAAGCTTATGAGCGACAACAAAAAGGGAATGCTCAGCGACGATATTCACAGTATTGATATTAAGTCAGAAAATACCCATAAGAAAGAGGAAGATGAAAATGAATAAAATCAAAGTTATGACAATCTTTGGCACAAGACCTGAGGCTATCAAGATGGCACCCCTTGTAAAGGAACTGGAAAAGAACTCTGATAAGATTGAGTCAATAGTATGTGTTACGGCACAGCACAGACAGATGCTTGATCAGGTTTTGGAGATTTTTGATATTAAGCCTGACTACGATTTGAATATTATGAAGGATAGACAAACCCTTGTGGAAATCGTTACCAGGTCACTTGAAGGTCTTGACCAAGTAATGAAAGAAGCAAAGCCCGACATTGTTTTGGTTCACGGTGACACATCCACAACCTTTGTCGGCTCTCTTGCTGCATTTTACAATCAAATAGCTGTCGGTCACGTAGAGGCAGGACTTCGTACTTACAATAAGTATTTTCCGTTCCCTGAGGAGGTAAACCGCAGAATAACAGGCGTTATCGCCGATATGCATTTTGCACCCACCAATAGAAACGAAAAAAATCTGTTAAGTGAGAATGTTTCCCCTGATGATATATTTATAACAGGCAATACTGTAATTGATGCTCTTAATACAACTGTACGCGAGGACTATGTATTCAAAGATGAGTGTCTTAAAAACCTGGATTGGGATAACAAGAGAGTTATTGTTATGACAGCACACAGACGTGAAAACTTAGGTGAGCCTCTTGAAAATATCTGCAATGCGGTAAGAGATATCGTCTTAAAGCACGAGGACGTAGAGGTGGTTTATCCCGTTCACCTAAACCCTGTTGTACGTGAAACAGCATCAAGAATTTTAGGTGACTTAGACAGAGTTAAATTGATTGACCCTGTGAACGCTGATGAACTTCACAATGCCATCAAACGCGGATATCTTGTACTTACAGATTCAGGCGGTCTGCAAGAGGAGGCTCCGTCACTGGGTAAGCCTGTACTTGTTCTGAGAAACGAAACTGAAAGACCTGAGGCAATTGACGCAGGGACAGTTAAGATTGCAGGTGTAAACAGAGATGTCATATTCGATATGACGGATGAACTTTTGACTAACAAAGAGGAATATGACAAGATGGCTAAGGCTGTAAACCCATACGGCGACGGCAAGGCATCTGAACGTATTGTTAAAGCTATTATAGAGAGATTTTCTGATAAATAATATTACAAAGAAGTGATAGTTTATGTTTAGCACAAAAATAGAAGTAAGGTACGGCGAAACGGACAGAATGGGTGTTGTATATCATTCGAGATATTTCCCCTGGTTTGAAATTGCAAGAGAAAAGCTGATGGAAAGCTATGGCATCAGATATGCCGACTTGGAAAAGCAAGGTGTAATGCTTCCCCTTGTGGATTGCTATTGTAAGTTCAAAAAGGGTGCAAAATACGGCGATACCGTAATTGTAAGTGCTAAGATAGAAAAGTTGGGTGCTGCCACTTGCAAGTTTGTGTACTCGGCAGTGCGTGAGGGTGACAACACTCTGTTAGCTGAGGGGTATACAAGTCACGGCTTTGTAAACAACGATTTTGTGCCTGTAAATATGAAAAAAACATATCCTAATGTTTATGCAATTCTTGAAAAGGTGAGAGGTGACAATTTGTGATTCCTAATATATTGACGACTGTGCGATTGGCTTTGGTGCCTGTTTTTGCGTATTTTATGTTAAGCGAAAACCCGGGAATTGCAGTTGCCATATTCATTCTCTCAGGCGTTACCGATATTGTGGACGGCTTTATCGCAAGGCGGTTTAATATGATTACCAACTTTGGTAAGATATATGACCCGTTTGTTGATAAACTAATGCAGATTACTGCTGTTGTCTGTCTTGTTTTAAGACAGACGATACCTTTGTGGTTACTTGTGTTTGTTCTTCTTAAAGAGGTCACTATGATTACTGTCGGAGGAATATTGTACTTCAAGAAGATTGTAGTATCTTCAAATAAATTCGGCAAGCTGTCGACGGTTATATTCTATGCAGGTGTTATCCTGCTGATTGTGTGGGATAATATTCCAAAATACGCAATGACAACTGTAATTGCTGTAATGATAATCGCGATGCTGACTGCGGCTGTATATTATTGCATAGATACACTTAAAAACTATAATGAAAAACGTGTATAGTAAAAAAGAATGATGTTTTATCACCCTGTTCAATCTTTAGCATAGATTGTTATAGGGTGATATTTTTATGAATAATGTTGTAATTATGGCTCTTGTTGCAACCCTTGGCACCTGGTTTGTCACGGCGTTGGGTTCGGGAGTTGTGGTATTTTTTAAAAATCCTAATCAAAAAATACTTAATATAATGTTAGGTTTTGCCGCAGGGGTTATGATAGCCGCAAGTTTTTGGTCACTTTTACAGCCTGCCATAGAGAGGGCAGAGACGTACCTTAAAACACCTGCTTGGCTTGTAGTATCAATCGGTTTTCTGTGCGGTGCGGTTTTTATGTGGGCATCTGACAAGGCGGTTACTTATACAAGGCGTAAGCTATGCTCTGATAATATAACTGCCTCAGAGAGAATGAACAGGATAATATTGCTTGTGCTTTCTATTACACTTCACAACATTCCCGAGGGCTTGGCGATAGGTGTCGCATTCGGTGCGCTTCATATCGAAGGATACACAATGGAGGCATTGATGGGTGCAATAACTATTGCTGTGGGAATAGGTTTACAGAACTTTCCTGAGGGTGCAGCAGTATCGTTGCCCCTGAGGAGAGAGGGATTTTCGCGGAAAAAGAGCTTTTTAATAGGTCAGGCATCGGGAATTGTGGAGCCGATTGCAGGTGTAATCGGAGCAATTATGGTTGTGTATATAGAAACAGTTTTGCCCTTTGCACTATCCTTTGCGGCAGGTGCAATGATTTTGGTCGCCGTACACGAGCTTATCCCCGAATGTCAGCAAAATCAGGATGTCAATCCGTATATTGCAACTATGGGAATAGTGGCAGGGTTCACAGTTATGATGTTGCTGGATGTGGCACTTGGGTGAAATATGGTAATTATGTATAAAAAATCAGCTTAGTTTTCTATATGTAAACTATAAAATATATCTTTTTTTGTAACATAATTTGTGATAGAATGGATGTATGGATAAATTTATAATGAATAATTCATTATATTTTGTATTTCATTGGCTCCTTTGTGCAAAGGGAGCTGTCAGCGGTAGCTGACTGAGGGATTGTTTTTGTATTTCATTGTCCCGTTCATTAAATTCAAAATAATTTTATTGAATAATTGCCCAAAGCCCATACGGTTGCCAAGCCCAACTGTAATGAAAAAATTATTTTGAATTATATGCATCATTGCATAATTGGAGGGCAGGGGCTTGCTCCTGCCGGATTTGTAGGGGACAATGCCCACATTGTCCCGCAATAAATGGAGAATTAAGGAGAAAACGAATTACGCAATATAGCCTAAAAATATAGAAAAATGTAATGGAGGAATGTGCTGATGGGAAATGCTGTTATCGTTATTTCAAGACAAGTAGGTTCGGGCGGTGATGAGATTGCACGCAAGTTATCTGAACTTATCAATATGCCTGTTTATGACAAACAGAAAATTGTTGAGTTAGCAAAGGAAAGCGGTATATCAGAAAACTTGTTTGACGGCTTGGAAGAACATCCCACAAGCAGTTTGTTGTATTCACTTGTTATCGGTTTAAAAAACGGCAGTAAGGTTTCGTCGCCTTTCCATACAGACAATGTTTTTGGCGTTCAGGCAAATATTATCCGCCGTTTGTCTGACAGCGGTTCCTGCATTTTTTTGGGCAGATGTGCTGATTATATTCTGCGTGAACATAACAATTTGACCAATGTTTATATTTGGGCATCTGACGAATTCAGGGTAAATCGTGTTATGAAGCAAATCGGACTTACTCATACTGAAGCGGTAGACTATATTAGCAGAATTGATAAAAGACGGCGTTCCTATTATGACTTCTACACAAGCAAGGCGTGGGGAGAGATCGAAAACTACGATTTGACATTGAATCCTGAAAAAATCGGCATTGACAAGTCCGCTCAACTAATAGCGGAGTATGTTAATTCAAAAATATGTTAAACTTTTTTATACAAAAGCGTACACAGGTTGTCCGCTTTTGTATGTCCCTGTATGACACTTTGGCTTTGTTATAATTAACATACATTATAACAAAGTGAGTGAGGGGAAATATGAACTACTTAAAAGAAATTATTGCTTTTTATTTTTCAATATATTTTTATAAATATAATGCTCCCCTTGTGTTGGGGAGCATAAAATCAATTAACAACTGTATTTTTTTCGTCGTCTTCATCTGAACTGTTACTAATTGTGGGGATAAAGCGTTTAATAAAATTGCCTTTGCCGCGTGTTTTAACGTAAAAGTAGCCGAGAACAGAGAAGACAACCGCACCGATAAAGTTGACAAACATATCCTTCATTGTGTCCATCAGACCTATATCAAGATAGCCGCCGACGTTCAATGGATATTGACCGCCCTCGACGATCTGACCATTTAGCATAAGATTATTGCCTTCAACGATAACATTTTCTATACCACTGATGTTATAGGCAACATTTTTACCTGCAGGGTTTAAGTCCACACTTGATATGGCTGAAACAACAGTATCCTTTTGCATATCTGTCAAAACAATTATGTCGGCAAAGTGTTCGAAAAATTCCCATAACACGCCGATTGTCATTGAAAAGCAGAATGCGACTATGGCTACAAACAAAGGTGATAATTGAAACTTAAATCGGTCATTTTTGTTCAGGATATCAACCATAGAAAAGCCGATTGCCGCCATCAGAAAGCCGTTTAAGGTGTGGAGCATTGTATCCCACCAAGAAAGCTTTAGATAAAAGGCATTTATCTCACCCAACATCTCTGCCGCAAATATGAATAATATAATAATTACTTCTAAGGTTTGAGGCAGCGTAATCTTAAGCCTTGTTTCCACAAAGTTCGGAATAAGGAATAAAACAAGAGTCAAGGCACAAGTGAAACAGTTTTCGTAATTTCCCTCAATTGCCTGTAATACCAATGCCGCAATCACCAAAAATGTCAGTATATAGTATGTTATTGAGGTCACCCTGTTCTTCTTTTTTTTGAAGTTCTCGTGCTTGTAAGTACGTAACTTTTGTCTAATACCACTCCTGCTTTTTTGGTCGGATGTTTTAGCCATATAATCACCTTTTTACTTGAGATTTACATACTTTTATGGAAAGTACGTGAGATAACTTCTAACTGCTGTTCTCTGGTTAAGCGGTTAAAGTTAACTGCATATCCTGAAATTCTGATTGTAAGTGTAGGATATTTTTCGGGATGTTCCATTGCGTCTTCAAGGGTTGCTCTGTTTAAAACATTTACATTCAGATGGAATGCACCCTGTACAAAGTATCCGTCAAGTATGGATACAAGATTATTTACGCGCATATCCATATCTTTACCGAGAGCGTCGGGGATAATAGAAAACGTGTTTGAAATTCCGTCTTGACAGCAAGATCTGTATGGAATTTTTGCAACAGAGTTAAGTGATGCAAGAGCACCGCTGGCATCTCTGCCGTGCATAGGGTTAGCACCGGGTGCAAGAGGCTGACCTGCTTTTCTTCCGTCAGGTGTAGAACCCGTCTTTTTGCCGTATACCACGTTTGATGTAATCGTAAGTACAGACAATGTATGCTCTGCATCTCTGTAAGTCGGGTGCTTTTTAAGCTCGGAGCTGAATTTGTTTAAAACCTCAACGGCTATGCTGTCAACTCTGTCGTCATCATTTCCGTATTTGGGGAAGTCGCCGTCTATTTCAAAGTCAACGGCGATGCCATCTTCGTTTCTGATTGGCTTAACAGATGCATATTTGATAGCAGAGAGGGAGTCGGCAACAACTGAAAGTCCTGCCACACCGAAGGCCATAAAGCGTTTTACGTCTGTATCGTGAAGTGCCATCTGACCTGCCTCGTAAGCATATTTATCGTGCATATAATGAATAGTATTCATTGTGTTTACGTATAACTCCGCAACTTCTTCCATACACTTAAAATATGCATCTTTTACCTTGTCGTAGTCAAGGACCTCGTCATTCATAGGAGCTGTATTTTTAAGAACTTTTATGCCCTTCTTCTCATCAACGCCGTCATTGATAGACATAAGAAGAGTTTTGGCAAGGTTGACTCTCGCACCGAAAAACTGCATTCTGCGTCCGATTTCCATTGCTGAAACACAGCAGGCAATTGCGTAATCGTCACCATATATAGGACGCATACAGTCGTCATTCTCATATTGAACGGAGTCTGTTTTGATACTTACCTTTGCACAATATTTCTTAAAATTCTCAGGCAAAGAGTTGCTCCAAAGAACTGTCATATTCGGCTCGGGAGCAGGGTCGAGGTTGGTGAGTGTATGCAAAAATCTGTATGAAGATTTTGTAACAAGTGTTCTGCCGTCCTCAGCCATACCACCGATTGACTCGGTAACCCATGTGGGGTCCCCCGAAAACAGTTCGTTATATTCAGGTGTACGCAAGTGACGAACTATTCTCAGCTTAAGAACAAGCTGGTCGATAAGCTCTTGAGCAGTTTCCTCATCAAGTATGCCCTTGCTCATATCTCTTTCAATATAGATATCGAAGAATGTGGAGTTTCTGCCGAAGGACATTGCGGCACCATTGTTTTCCTTTACGGCGGCAAGGTAGCCGAAGTAGGTGAATTGTATTGCCTCTTTAGCTGTTTGTGCAGGCTGAGAAATGTCTACGCCGTACTTCATTGCCATTGACTTAATCTCGTTGAGAGCGCGTATCTGCATACGGATTTCTTCACGGGTGCGGATAACGCTTTCGCTTGCAGGGAGATTTTCTTTTTCGTTAAAATCTGCCTGCTTATGCTCTATAAGATTGTCAATGCCGTAGAGTGCAATTCTGCGGTAATCGCCGATAATTCTGCCTCTGCCGTAAGCATCAGGCAAGCCTGTCATAAGACCGACAGTTCTCGCACGGCGCATATCTGATGTATATGCATCAAATACACCGTCGTTGTGTGTTTTTCTGAACTCCATAAAATCCTTTTTGCGTTCAGGGTCAAGCTCATAATTATATGATTCAAGTGCTTGATTGACCATTCTCATACCGCCGTAAGGATTGACAATTCTCTTAAGGGGTGCATCTGTCTGCAAGCCTACTATTGTTTCGTTCTCCTTATCGATATAACCGGCATCAAAATTGTCAATGCCTGAAAATATTTCTGTTTCAACATCAAGAACACCCTTGCGGAGTTCCTCAAGCACAAGGCTGTTAATTTTACTGTGTACTTTTTTTGTTTTTTCCGTTGGTGAAGCAAGGAAGCTCTCGTCACCTGTATATGGTGTATAGTTAAGTTTGATAAAGTCTGATACATCTACCGTATCACACCATTTTCCTGCTGTAAAGCCTTCCCATGCGCTGTTTGACATAGCTGTACCTCCGTTTTATTAATTTTAATGTAATACATTATATTGTGTCTGTATTGAAATGATATCACAACATATACAAATTTTCAAGAGTAAATCAAAAAAGAAATATTACATTTTTGTTACAATTTACCTCAAAGAAGTTAGCGTGCATAATTTCCGTTGACATATTTGTTTTTTTATTGTAGAATTAGTAAAATATGAAAGAAAATATATACAGAGAGAGTTAAAAATGAAAAGAAAAATTACAGAGATATCGGTTTATGAATTTTTTATGTGTATGTTCGTAATAACAATACACCTTATGTCTGAAGGTGTAGAACAGTTCACAAGATGGAGTTTTTCTTCAATAGCGTTTATGAGCATTACTAAAATGATTACATTTGCCGTTCCAGGTTTTGTCTTTACAAGTGCCATAAAGCTTTTTTATAATTACGGCGACAGAAAGCTGAACTATCCCAAATTTCTGTTGGGACGTCTGCTTAAGATTTATGTTCCGTATGTCATTGCTGTGTTGATTTACTATCTTGTATTTGTATTCGTATTAAAGCTGGAGGGCTACGAGAATTTTGAGTTAAAACAATTAGGAAGTTACATACTCACAGGCGATATTTCGGCACAGTTCTACTTTGTTATATTGATTGTTCAGTTTTATATTTTAATGCCCTTGTGGGTGCTGATAGGCAAAGTCAGGTCAAATATATTTGCGATAGTTATGCTTGTGTTATCACTTGCTGTAACCATTCTGTCACGTCTGTATTTTCCGCAGATTGCTGCTTCGGTTTTAGGCTGGGCGGGTTCTGTTAATCTGCCCTTTGACAATCCGCTGAGAGATTATGATACTCTGAACAACCTTGTTCAGCTCGCCGCATATACAAATAAGTCATTTACATCATACCTTGTATTTTGGGTAAGCGGTATGTATATAGGAATGAATTACGATAAGTTCAACGAAACCATAGATACAGCTAAGCCTGTTTTGTACATTGGCTGGTTGGTGCTCACCGTTGCCCATTGCATATTATCTTATATGAAGCTGTGTGGAATTATAAGATATACCTATGAACCTGTCATCGTTGTTCTGTTCTGCTTGTTTGCAATATTTGGCTTTTATATATACGTAAACAATCTTACCATATCTCTTGAAAAAAGAGGAAAGGGTTTTCTGTCAAGTATTGCAAATGCATCGTATGATATATATCTGATACATTGTCTTGTGATAACAATTGTGTATCATTATATGAAGCAAGCCGATATCGAAGGAATTATGACAAGATTTTGGATATCGGCAGGTATAACATATGTATTTTCAATTGTATTTTGCGTAATTGAGGCAACCTTCCAAAATAATATGCGTATGAAGCACAGAAGAAAGTCAGCAGAAAGTGCCCGCAAGGCGGCCCGTAGAAAACGCTATTTGTAGGTTAAAGCCTCCTGTCAGCGCGTCAACGTCTATGATTTCGCCTGCGAAAAACAGACCGTTTATGATT
The DNA here is from genome assembly GCA_902777435.1 of uncultured Ruminococcus sp. GTDB lineage: Bacteria > Bacillota > Clostridia > Monoglobales > Monoglobaceae > UMGS1820. Next base: position 19,778 of record CACYTW010000005.1, read on the forward strand.
TTAGACTCCATTGTTGAGGGATTAATCTCTTTTACGTTAATACCGCCGGATGTGATTATTGCCTGCTCAGGCGGACAAAACCCCGTCACGTGTAATTGAATATTTTTTATAAGCTCCGTAAGCCGCCATCTTTCTTGGTGGGTGACGGAGTTTACTTTTTTGTGTGGTTCTATCTCTGCAAGGCTTATCATAACAGGGATTAAGGCTTTGGGCAACAACATATCCAAAGCGTTTATTAAGTCCTTGTTCTGATACTGAGCAAAATCACGTAAAATTCTTTCGTCAAGCTGTTTTTCGTTAAGTGCCGGCTTTAAGTCAAGGGTTATGGTGTAGCTGTCTGTTGCCATATCCTTTAGATATGCACTTGAACTTAGAATAACAGGTCCTGTTATTCCAAAGTGAGCGAACATCATTTCGCCAAAGTCCGAATATACCTTTTTGCCGTTTTTGTTATTTACTGTGATGGCAATATTTTTGAGCGTAAGCCCCGAAAGCTCACTGCACCAATCCTCTGAAACAGTGAGCGGAACAAGAGACGGACGCAGATCAACAATTGTGTGACCTAAATCTTCGGCAAAGGTATAGCCGTCACCTGTGGAGCCTGTGGCAGGATAAGAAATTCCGCCTGTGGCAAGAACAACACTATCCGCGTCGATAAAACCGCATTTGGAACATTTGACACCTGTGACAGCAGCAGAGTCTGTAACTATTTCATCAACTGTATCGTTTATGATTTCCACATTGTTATCTATAAGATAGTTATGCATAGCATCTACAATGTCAGAGCTTTTATCGGAGTCGGGAAAGACACGCTCACCCCTTTCAATCTTAGTCTTTACGCCGAGATTTTCAAAAAATGATATGGTTTGAAAGTTGTCAAAATTGTAAAAGGCACTATATAAAAAACGACTGTTGGTCACAACATTTTTAAGCAATGTGTTAACGTCATCACAGGCGTTGGTTAAATTACATCTGCCCTTTCCCGTAATCATTATCTTTCTGCCAAGTCGGTTGTTTTTCTCTATTAATTTAACATTCAAGCCTCTCTCGGCAGCCGTGCCTGCCGCCATCATTCCTGCGGCACCTCCGCCGATAACAATAATTGTTTTGTCCATAATATTCATTCTTTCTGTATTTTATTGGCTCCCTTATGTATTGCCCAAATCACAAATTCAAAATAATTTTAATGAACAATTCATTATATTTTGTAGGGCAGGGGCTTGCTCCTGCCGAATTTGTAGGGGACGATGCTCACATCGTCCCGTTCATTAAAAATTATTTTGAATTTTGCGATAGCTGACTGAGGGATTGTTTTTTAATATAACATATTTTTTGGTTTTGGTCAAATATTATACTGTTTTTCAATAAAATTCATATAAAATACAATATAAGATAAAAAAGACTTGATTTTTTTAAATTTTTAGTATACAATATTAAATAACTAATTATGGATAAAAACTTAAGGAGGTTTTCACCGATGATAAGTGCAGGTGATTTTAGAAACGGACTCACATTTGAGTTTGAAGGAAACGTATATCAGGTTGTTGAATTTCAGCACGTTAAACCGGGAAAGGGTGCAGCTTTTGTCAGAACAAAGATGAAAAATGTTATCTCAGGTGCCGTTGTTGAACGTACATTTAACCCAACCGAAAAGGTAGAGCAGGCTCGTATCGAGCGTAAGGAAATGGAATATCTTTACGAAGACAGTGGTCTTTACTACTTTATGGACCAGGAAACATATGAGCAGATACCTCTTAGCAAGGAACAGTTGGGCGATGCTCTTAAGTTCATTATGGAGAATATGACAGTTAAAATTCTTTCTTACAAAGGAAATGTATTTGCCGTAGAGCCTCCTACAAATGTTGAACTTAAGGTTGTAGAAACCGAGCCGGGTGTTAAGGGTAATACCGCTACTAATGTTACAAAGCCGGCTAAGGTAGAAAGCGGTGCTGTTATTACAGTTCCTATGTTTGTTAATGAGGGTGACGTTATCCGCATTGACACAAGAACAGGTGAATATCTCGCAAGAGTTTAATACCTGCTGTATATTAACCTGCTTAAATAATATATGCCGATGCAGGACGGCGGATTGGAGAATAACGTGAAAGTTCCTTTCACGTTATGCCTCCGGCGGATTTAATTGCCCGTGCGATATTTTCCTCCCTTTGGTCGGAAACGCACATGGGCGAAATAATCTCTTATCATTCCTTGCCCTGCGGATAAGAGAAATTTAATTACTATTTGTGCCGATGCAGGGCGGCGGAATGGAGATTACTATGTCAGAACTTACAAATCGTGCTTCTTACCTTAAAGGTTTAGCAGACGGACTTAATCTTGATACTGAAAAGGCTGAAGGAAAACTTATAAACGAACTTATCAACCTCGTTTGCGATATGTCAGACGAACTTGAGGCTCTTGATGATGAGCAGGCTTTTGTTGCTGATAAGATTGACGAGATTGAAGACGTTATTGAGATAATGGGCAACGAGATTTATGCAGACGATTATGATTGTGATTGCGACGATGAAGATTTGTATACAATTGTTTGCGACAAGTGCGGTGCAGAAATCGACTTTACTGATGAAGATATCGACGATATCGTAACAGGTGATTTTGTTTGCCCTGATTGCGGTGAAGTTATAGAGCTTGACTTTGACGAATGTGATTGCGGTTGCGACTGCGATTGTGATTGCGAATAATATTTAATATATTGTAAAGATAAACCTTCCTGTATATTTATGGGAAGGTTTTTGTATTAAATGTTAATAAATTTTATACAAAAAGTTCACAAATTGTTTTTACAATGATTTAATAAGTGTTGTATTATATAATGAAACGATTAGCAAGGTATGCTTGGCAATATTCAGGGAGGAACGTTTATGAATCAAGTAAATAAACCAAAGAAACCATTAATGTTTTATTACAGTATCGCAATACTTGCATTGCTGTTGATAAACATAGTGGCTATGCCGTATATGGCGCAGCGTCAGATAAAAGAGGTTGACTACGGAACCTTTATCAGTATGACAGAGAATAAAAATATCGGCAAAGTAGAAATTCAAGATAATCAAATTATTTTTACAGATAAAGACGATTCAAATATTTATAAAACAGGATTACTTGATGACCCCGAAAGGACTCAGCGTCTTTATGACTCGGGTGCAAAATTTCAGAAGGAAATAGTAAAAGAGCCGTCAATACTGACATCTTTTCTGTTTTCGTGGGTACTGCCTATGGTATTGCTGTTCGGTATAGGACAACTGCTGTCAAAAAAAATGATGAAGAAAATGGGCGGCGGCGGAAACTCAATGATGTTCAATATGGGCAAGAGTAATGCAAAAATTTACGTTAAATCATCAGACGGAATAAAATTCACCGATGTTGCAGGAGAGGATGAGGCTAAAGAAAATCTGACCGAAATAGTAGATTATCTGCACAATCCCAAAAAATACTCAGAAATCGGTGCATCAATGCCGAAGGGTATTTTGCTTGTAGGACCTCCGGGAACAGGAAAAACAATGCTTGCCAAAGCTGTTGCAGGTGAGGCAAATGTTCCCTTCTTCTCAATGTCGGGCTCTGAGTTTGTTGAGATGTTTGTTGGTATGGGTGCTTCAAAGGTCCGCGATTTGTTTAAGCAGGCAAAAGAAAAAGCACCTTGCATCGTGTTTATTGACGAGATAGATGCAATCGGCAAAAAGCGTGACGGCAACATAGGCGGCAATGACGAACGTGAGCAAACACTTAACCAATTACTGACCGAGATGGACGGCTTTGAGGGTAACACAGGCGTAATTATTCTTGCGGCAACCAACCGCCCGGAATCCCTTGATCCTGCACTCACCCGCCCGGGAAGATTTGACCGCAGAGTTCCTGTTGAACTCCCCGACCTTAAAGGCAGAGAGGAAATCTTAAAGGTACATTCCAAAAAGGTTAAGACTATGCCCGGTATTGACTATCTTCACGTTGCAAAAATGGCATCGGGTGCCTCAGGCGCAGAGCTTGCCAATATTGTAAACGAGGCAGCGTTGCGTGCCGTCAGAGACGGCAGACGGCTTATCTCGCAGGCTGACCTTGAGGAGAGTATTGAGGTTGTTATTGCAGGATATCAAAAGAAGAACGCCATACTGACCGAGAAAGAAAAACTGATTGTTTCATATCACGAAATAGGACACGCACTTGTTGCCGCAAAGCAGACCGACTCTGCACCTGTTCAGAAGATAACAATTGTTCCGAGAACTTCGGGGGCTCTTGGTTATACTATGCAGGTGGAGGATGGAAATCACTATTTGATGAGCAAACAGGAAATAGAAAACAAAATTGCTACATACACAGGCGGACGTGCCGCAGAGGAAATTGCCATTGGCTCTGTTTCCACAGGTGCTTCAAACGATATAGAACAGGCGACAAAGCTGGCAAGGGCAATGATTACCAGATATGGTATGAGCGACGAATTTGATATGGTTGCTATGGAAACAGTTACAAATCAATACTTAGGCGGTGACACTTCACTTGCTTGCAGTGCCGAAACACAGTCCAAAATCGACGAAAAGGTAGTTGAACTTGTTAAAAAGCAACACGAAAAAGCGTTAAACATTTTGACAGGAAACAAGGGAAAACTCGACGAACTTGCAAAATATTTGTATGAACACGAAACCATTACGGGCGAAGAATTTATGAGCATATTAAATTCGTAATATATTTAAGCCGATACCTGCTGCGGGTATCGGCTCTTTTGCAACATATTGATGATTACAAAAATTTTCGCATATGTGTTAAGGCGTTCTTCTCAAGGCGTGACACCTGTGCCTGCGAAATACCTATTTCCGTTGCGACCTCCATTTGGGTTTTACCCTTAAAGAAACGCAGAGTTAAAATGTTACGCTCTCTGTCGGACAGCTTACTCATTGCTTCTTTTAATGAAATTTTTTCCAGCCAGGAGTCATCTATGTTTTTATCATCTGCAATCTGATCCATAACAAAGACAGCATCACCGCTGTCGTGATATATGGGTTCCTGCAGAGAAACAGGGTCTAAGATAGCATCCAAGGCGATTGAGATATCCTCACGGGGAATATCCATTTCCTTGGCAATTTCGTCTATGGTCGGTTCCTTGCCGTTCTTAGCTGTCAACTGTTCCTTGACAGCAAGTGCCTTATATGCAGTATCACGGATTGAACGGCTTACACGAATTGAACTGTTATCTCTCAGGTATCGGCGGATTTCGCCTATTATCATAGGTACAGCATAAGTGGAAAATTTTACTTCGTGGGAGGTATCAAAATTATCCAACGCTTTTATAAGCCCGATACAGCCTATCTGAAACAAGTCGTCTATGTTTTCACCTCGGTTGTTAAAGCGTCTTAATATGCTTAACACAAGACGAAGATTTCCGTAAATGAATTTTTGTCTTGCTTCCGTGTCGCCGTTTTTTATTTTTTCAAACAGTTCCGCTTTCTCTGCCTCAGAAAGAACAGGCAGTTTAGATGTGTTTACGCCGCAAATTTCAACTTTATTTGTCATATGCTTTCTCCCCATTGATTTATACTCTCACCCTACTGTATAAAGTATTGGCTGTGCATTATTTTTTATACTGTCAAAGATTGATAACAATAGTCGCATTATGTAAGGAACGGACTAAGCCGTTCCCATTATTTTTTGTTATCTTACGATAACCATTTCTTTTACCTGATCCTGATAAATTCTCAGGAACAGACGTGCCTCATTGCCTTCTTCATAAATTTCAATATCAGATGCGGATACCACCTGAATATTGCTTGAGTTTCTTGAGGAATCATAGAGGTAAACTATGGCATCACCCGTTGCAAAGTTACGAATTTCACTGTTGACACTTACGTTAACGCTGCCGCTGAACTTCTTGGTAACCTTTCCGTAAACAGTTGTTAAGTCATCTGTGATATTGTTCATAAACTCTGTGTTCTTCGCCCTGCTGTCAAAGAGAAGGGTTATTCCGTCAATTTCACCTGCACTGTTGGTGCGGTATTGGATAATATCGCCCTTTTCGAGTAAGGTGGTTGACGTGCCTTCGGTTGGCTTTCTCAAGATTGTCTTGTCGTATGCCAAAAGGTTTTTCTCTTCTCCGCTCTGCCAGCCGTACAACTTATCGGTTATTTCACCATTTTCGTTCTGAGTTTCGCTGAGATGGTCAACCACCATAATCGGCGATTCTGCGGCTGTCGTTCCCGTTGAACTTGTGATGATTATTACCTTTGCAAGATAGTTCTCCTGCAAATCATAAACCATTGCGTTATAGCTTGAGTCGTTTGATAAAGAGTTCTTTGTTCTGATAGAATATTTTGTTGTGTCCTTATCGGCACTTGCAGGAATATCAAATATAATAGTAGTTGCATCTATTCCCACATTGCCAAGTTTTGAGGATGCACTCTTGTAAATCATATCGTTTTTCTTGATATTCAACGTGAATACACCCTTGTTCGGTGCGCCTGTGCCTGTGCCGTCGGTTGCTGTTTCGATAGCGGTGATTTCGCCTGAGCTGTTTGTTTCGTATACTATCAACTGCGGTGTTATGCTTCCCGAAGTTTGCAGAGCCGCTATGACCTCAGATGCCTTCATTGAATATGACTTGTTAAGACGCATCTTCTCTGTGCTTGTCAAAACAGATGTTTCACCGCTTGAAGTGTAAAGCTTAAACTGTCCTGTTGTTTCAAAGCCGTCATTCATTGCCGCATCAACAAGATATGCGTACTTCTGAGCCGTCTCTGTTGCAACTGTTGCGTTTTCGTCAACTGCCGCTATATTTCCCTCTATATCCAAATAGAATGTTCCTCTGTCACGGAGGTTGATGTCGTTAGGATAGCTTGGTGCCTTCTTGTAAAGATCTGTACTGCTTCCTATTCTGTAACCCTTGTCTGTAACCTCGGTGATTGTTCCGTTTACAGAAGCATCGGATACATAGACTTTGATAAGTTGTTTATCATCGCTGATTGTATAGGATATAACGTTCCATTCCTTTAAGTCGGTAATGTTTATACTGCGTCCGTCTTTGGTAAGGGTGAACATAATTTCTGCATTATCCTTGTCGAGAACAAGCGAGCCGTTGAGATACTTGTCTGTTATTCTGCCCGTTACTGTGGAAACGGTATCCACAACTATATTGGTAAAGTGATTTACAAATACAATGTCATAAATTCCGTTTGTGTCTGAATCAAGAAGGATTACATTACCTGATGATGGTTTCATTTGGTCATTGGTAACACCTTCCTTATACTTTCCGTTATAGATATAAATCGCATCTCCTGCAATTTGAGCTGTCTTTGTGTTTCTGTCTGTGTCATTTGCCCAATATTCAAATGTCTTTGTGGCATTTGCGTCACCTGTAACGGAAACAATATCCTTAGCAGGAACAGCAACTGATTTATTCTTGTTAGATTGCGGTCTTACGTCTATAAGAGTTTTTTCGTCTGTTGTCTTGTCAATTCTCGCATAGTATAATACGTTATAGCCCAAGAGGTTTCGAGCTTGGCTTTCGCCCTCTAAGAAGATTTTGTTGTCAATCTGTATTCTGTCCTCTGAGGTTGTACTTCCCCCTGTCAGAGTCGTCTCTCCCGTACCTGTGACTTGTCCATAGCCCTTTTCTACGTTTAATTTGTCAAATAACAAGGTCTTATCCACAACTTCATATTTAATATCTGTGCCGTATGTGACCTGTTCCATAAGGTTCACCGTAAGAGCGTTAAATATAAGCTGTGCTATATCACCTCTTGTTGCAGGTTCTGCTGTTGCTCCGTCAATTCCGCGAAGAAGCTGTTTTGAAGATGCGATATACATATATCCTGCAGGATAACCGCCCTTGTCAGCCGCTGCCGGTTCATAACCCAATGCACGGACAACTATTGTTGCCGCCTCTTGCAAGGTTACAGGATCATCAGGTCTGAATCTGCCGTCATCGTCACCGATTACCATAGCCTGTTGGTCGGCAACATTGATTGCACCTGTTGCCCAATGGTCACTTGGAACATCAGGGAAACGTGTGCTGCCGTTTGAGTTTATAGCCACATCCTCAAGACCCACAGAATAAACAGCGACCTTTGCCATCTCGCTTCTGATTATATTGTCACCGGGTCTGAAGGCACCGTCCTCTGCGTCACCGACCATTATACCGAGAGCACCGAGAAGCTCAGCTGCCTCCTCGTATTTTGTACCGGCAATATCGGGGGCACGGCTTACAGTTCTTGTGCTGTACCTTGACAAGCCCGGTAATTCGTCAATAGGCGTTGATGCCATACCGTTATTCTTTGAATTGTTTTCATCTATATTAGCATTATTATCTGTTATTACTCCGCCTTCGTCAGTAATGCCCTCTGTGGGCGGTGTAACAGACGACGTACGCGGCGATACTGTGCCTGATTGTCCTGATGTCAGATAATCAGACGAGGCATCTGCCCCGATGGCTTCGTCACTTGCGGATGCCGTTGTAATCTCGTCATCCAATTGATAGCCTGTTGCGGATACTCCTGTTATTCCCGATATGAGAAAACAGAAAACCAGAAACAGGGGAATAAATTTTTTTGCCATAATGTTTCCTCCTATTAAATTATTTTTTGAATCTTTCTTGTTTTTCTATTTAGAAGTTTTTGTTATTCACGCTGTTATTTTGTGCTGTATACTAAAAAATAAACCGATAATATTATGGTATGTATGCCAAAAAAAGTATTATGTAAAATTTTTTTTAAAAATTAAATTTTATAGTTGAATTATTACAATATATATGATATAGTATTAATATCGAATTGAATATGATGTGGTATTTAGATTAAATATTTTTTTCAGGAGGAACAAAAATGAGAAAATTCAGAGTATTATCAGTCATTTTATGCCTGACGTTGGTTATGTCGTGTATGTCATTTACAGTTATGGCGGCAACCTTCAGCGATGTAGATAATGATGCAACCGTTGCTTGGGCAAAGGACTCAATCGAGAAGATGACAGATGCCGGCTATATCAAGGGATATGAGGATAACACCTTCCGTCCTTATAATGCTATCACCAAGATTGAATGCTTAATTTTGATGTCAAGAATGCTCGGCTTTGAGGATAGCAAGTATTCACAGACAGTCAATAACGCAAAAGAGATGTATGGCGATACCGCAAAAAAATATAACACTACATATACTAATGAGTTGAGTTATTTGTTATATTGCGGTGTACTTAAGGAGAGTGAGCTTGTTGACTATGCTTCGTCAGCAAATGCAAACACACAGCTTTTGAGATATCAGGCAGCTATGCTTATGGCAAAGCTTATGGGCGCTGATAAGGACGCAAAGGCTTATTCAGTATCAAGTCCTACCTATGCAGATAATGTTGCAATTCCGCAATCTGCAAGACCTTATGTTGAGTATGTTACTGCAAACGGAATTATGAATGGTATGACAGCTGCAGACGGAGAGCAGGCACAGTTCTCACCTGTTACCACACTTACACGTGCTCAGATGGCAACTTTGCTTGCCAGAATGATGGACAAGATGGATGTTGAGTATGTTTCGGGTGTTGCTGAAAGTGCAAAGAGCACATCAATTTTTGCTGATGGAAAACAGTATTCTTTCAATTCATCAGCCAATGTGTATGTCGATGGTGAAATCGGTGATGGTTCTGATATCGCCGATAACACAACTGTTAATCTCGTTATTGTATGCGGTAAGGCTTTAGTTGTGGAAGGCATTGCAGGCTCAAAAGAAACAACTGTTGTCTATGGTGTGGTTAAGTCAAGAAACGAAAGCTCAACAGGTAAAAAGATTACTGTTGCCGACTACGAAAATACCGACGATACTGCTGAGTATAATGTTGCAGACGGATGCAGTGTTACTATTAAGGACTCAAAAGCAAACTTTGCGGATTTATCTGTAAATGATTTTGTAAAACTTGTTATTACAGGCTCTAAGGTTACAAGCATCTCTGTTGAAGAAACAAGCAATGAGATTGAAGGTACTTTGGTTGAGGCATCATATGACGAAGATGACCACGTTTTCTTCGAGGTTGCTGACAGTTCAGGTAATACGGCTACTTATGTGGCATCATCAAAGGGCGTTACTGTAAAGAGAGATGGTGATACGGCAGAGGTTAAGGATTTATCATCAGGTGATGCTGTTACGCTTAAGTTGAGTTACGGCAAGGTAACAAAGGTTACTGCTGAGGGTAAAACAGAAAATATTTCCGGTCTTTTAACCGAGATTATCATTTCAAGTGAGCCTAAGGTTACAATTCAATCAAACGGAAAATCAACAACATATAAGTTGCGTTCAAATGTTGTAATCACAATTGCAGGTGCAACTTCAGATATATACAGCTTGCGTCCGAATATTTCTGTTACAGCTAAGCTTGACAGTAATGAGGTTAAAACCCTTTCTGCTTCAACAATCACGACAACCGAGGACGGACAATTTACGGGTACTGTTACAGGCAAGAACACAACATATAAGGTTATCAATGTTAAGGATGATAATGGCAATGTTCAGAGTGTATACTATAACTCAGCTACAACATTCTTAAACAGCAGCGGTATAAGTTCTTCTGTTAAAAACGTTGAAACCGGTTCAAATATTTCTGTTACAGGTAAGTACAATAACGGAATTTTTGAAGCTACAATTATTATTATAAAATAATTTATAATTCTATTATGAAAGATGGGGGCTGTCTGTTTAAGATGGTCCCTTTCAATTATTGATATCTCTGCGTAAATAATCGGAATATTCTTTTTATAAAAATGTATTGAAAAATAAATCAATGTATGATATACTATATAATTGATATTAAATGCTTTATGATACAGAAAGGCTATGAGAAATATGGAAGACAACAAAAAAAGCTGTTCGATGCATAAAACTTCTATTGGCGGTCAAGCCGTAATAGAAGGTGTTATGATGCGTGGACCTAAAAAAATTGCTACCGCAGTCCGTAAGCCTGACGGCGAGATAATAATAGATGAACAATCTCTCGGAAAGGTGCGAACGGGTAAGTTTGTCAAACTTCCTATAATCAGAGGTTGTGTGAATTTTTTTGATTCGATGATAGTGGGAGTTAAATCACTTATGTATTCCGCTCAGTTCTTTGATGTGGATGACGAGGGTGAACCAATAGAGCAGGAGCCGTCTAAGTTTGAAGCGTGGCTTGAGAAAAAACTCGACTCGGAAAAGGCGACAAATGTTATAATTTATATTTCAGTTATATTCTCACTTTTCCTGAGTGTGGGGTTATTTATGTTGCTTCCTGCGTTCCTTACGGGACTCATAAAAGATGTTGTTACTTCCCAAGCGATACTTGCTTTGATTGAGGGAATAATCAGAATTGTGATATTTCTTGTATACTTGGCTGCCGTTTCGCAGATGAAGGATATAAAGCGTGTCTTTATGTATCACGGTGCAGAGCATAAGTCAATATTTTGTTACGAAAAAGGTCTTGACCTTACAGTTGAGAATGTTAGAAAGCAATCAAGATTGCATCCGAGATGCGGAACCAGCTTTCTTTTAATTGTTATGGTTATAAGTATACTTGTATTTTCAATTATCCCTTGGGACAAGGATAAGTTTGCAATGATTCCGTTTATCGGACAATACTTAGCCGCCTTGCCCTGGGTTGTAACAAGGCTTTTCTTCAGATTATTGCTGTTGCCTATTGTTGCAGGTATTTCTTATGAGATAATCAAATTTGCAGGTCGTCACGATAACGCCTTTACACACGCAATCAGCAAACCCGGAATGTGGTTCCAGCATATTACAACCAATGAGCCTGACGACAGTCAGATTGAGGTTGCGATTGCTTCGCTGAAAGCTGTTATTCCCGAAAATGCTGACGAGGATAAATGGTGATAATTGATGAATGTTAAGGAACTCAGACGTTCTGTAAAAAAGTTTTTGGAGATAAAGAATTGCAATTACTGCGATGCTGATATTACATTAATACTTATGAAGGCACTTAAAATAAGCAAAACGCAGATGTTGATTGGCGATAAGCTTGTATCTTTAGAGGAAGAAG
>CACYTW010000006.1 GCA_902777435.1 uncultured Ruminococcus sp.
ACGTGATACTCGCATGATTGAAGAAATGAGCCATAATAAAGAATTGAAACCTAATTATTTCACCATTCCGAGTTGGGAATTTTATGCTTCGGATCTTCTCGTTGAATACGAACAATCCATAGATGAAGGATTGGATATTGAGGCATACAAAGATGTGTTTTTATCAGTTGCAAGGCTTCCTAAAAATGAGATTAAAAAAGAACTGGGAGATGCTTTGTTCAAAGTTGTAATTAATGCAAAGCAAAAAGAAAACTATACATATATTGAACCATCAGATCTTGATGAAATCAAAACTTTAAGAAAGAAATATAGAATTTCGAATAAAGTAGATGAAAGTTCGTTAGAAGATAAAATTCATGGTGCTTGGGTTGGGAGAATTTGTGGGTGTATGCTGGGCAAATCACTGGAGGGCATAACAACAAATGAACTTATTCCGTTTCTTAAAGAAACTGAAAATTATCCAATGCACAGATATGTTTATAAGACAGATATAAGCAAAAAAACATGCGAGAAATATGATTATCCGTTTTCAGGAAAATGTTATGCAGATGTAATTGACGGTATGCCGGTCGATGACGATACAAATTATGTGGTACTCGCACAAATAATAATTGATAAATACGGCAAGGATTTTACTCCTTATGATGTATCAAGATCATGGCTTGAATACCAGAATAAGGATGCATATTGCACAGCTGAACGAGTTGCGTTTTGTAATTTTATAAACGGTTATCAGCCACCGGAATCTGCGCTATACAAAAATCCGTACCGTGAATGGATAGGGGCGCAAATAAGAGGAGATTATTTTGGTTATATAAACCCGGGAAATCCTGAATTTGCCGCAGAAATGGCATGGAGAGATGCATCAATTTCCCACATTAAAAACGGAATATACGGAGAGATGTTTGTTTCGGCAATGCTTGCAGTTGCTGCTACAACAAACAATATAGAAGAAATCATTATGGGAGGTCTTGCTGAAATTCCATACACTTCAAGACTTTATGAAGATATATTGTTTGTTTTGAATGGATTCAAAAGCGGTTTGTCAAAAAAGGATGCTTTTGATAACATTCATAAAAAATATGATGAATATTCGAGTCATGGTTGGTGTCACACAATTTCTAACGCTATGATAGTGGTAGCAGCTCTTTTGTACGGCGGTGGAGATTATGGCAAATCAATTTGTATGGCAGTTGAAACAGGATTTGATACAGATTGCAACGGAGCAACTGTCGGTTCAATACTTGGTATGGCAAACGGAATAAAATGCATTTCGGATTATTGGACAAAGCCTATAAATGATACGTTGCATACATCAATTTTCGGTGTTGGAACAGTGAAAATATCTGACCGGGTAAAAATGACAATGAAACACATCAAAGAATTAAACAAGAATGACCTTTAATCAAGTTTTTTGTGAATGGATTAATCCATACTCATTGAGGATTTTCACCCCCTAAATTCAAAATGCACCCCCTTAATGAAATTCTATTAAAATATAACTTCTTTCACAAAACAAAAATCCTATCGTAAGATGGGATTTTTATCCTATCGTAAGATGGGATTTTTTGTTTTGTACTTTTCTCTTTTATCTCTTCTTTGCTCTCTGTTCTCTAAAATAAAATTGTCGTTTTCAGATAATAGATTAAAAATAACAGATAAGAGAATTTAAGTTGCATTCGACGGATGAATATTTATTGACAGCCATAGCAAATCTGTGCTACAATTTAACTATATTTTCAGTTTCGTATGTTGGGGCAATTTACGAAAACCAAAGCAGCAGGAGGATAAAATATGCTTTTATATATCATTCGTCACGGCGAACCCGATTACACCACCGATACCCTTACAGAACGAGGAATACTGCAGGCTGAGGCGGTTGGCAAAAGGATTGCGGACAGCCAAATTGATATGATATTTTCCTCGCCAATGGGTAGGGCAAGACAGACTGCGGAGCCTGCCTGCCGAAATCTGGGACTTGAGTGCCGTATCGAAAAATGGGCTCACGAAATCGGAAACGAAAAATATACACTCTTTCCCGACGGAGTGAAAAAGTCGGTCACATACGTTCAAAACACCTATTACAGAGAGAATGGCAATTATGACTTAGGCTACCACAGGGCATTTGAGTGTCAAGGTCTTAATACATCAGGTATGAAGTCAGCCGTGTCTTACATAGAGGAAAACGGCAATAAATTTTTAGAGAGGTTGGGTTATAAGGCAGAAAACGAGAATTATCGCATCATCAAGCCAAACCAAAAGAAAATAGCTTTGTTCTGTCACTCGGCTTTTGCAAGAGCGTGGATATCCGTTCTTTTGCATATTCCCATAAATGTTATGTGGGCATCTTTTGGCTACACTCACACGGGTGTGACGATAATCGAATTTAAAAATAACGAAAACGGAATTACGGCACCGAAGTGTCTTTGTTATTCCGACACCTCACATCTGTACTCGGCAAAGCTCGATATGAAATACGATAACTATATCGAAATATAAAGCCGACATAACTTGTACTATATGACCGCAATTTAATTTGACAAATATTCTGTTTATATGTTACAATAAACTTTGTGCATAAATTTTGTTATACTGATATGGAATGGAGGTAAGAAAGATATGGATAATTATTCAATGTTTATGCCTAATTATTCTATCGGGAGCAACGTATATGACAACATATCCGAAATATGCAGTCTGTACGGAAATACAGCAGTAGTCATAGGCGGTCATAAGGCAATGGCTGCGGCGAAAGATGCTCTTGACACAGCATTAAGCGACAGCCCCATATCAATATGTGATTATGCGTGGTACGGCGGAGAGTGCAGCTATAACAATGCTGAAGCCGTTGCTCAGCTAAGTTCAGTAAAAAATGCAGATATGATTTTTGCCGTAGGCGGCGGCAAGGCAACCGACACAGCAAAGCTTATTGCTGATATGTTGGGCAAGCCTGTCTTCGCTTTTCCTACCATAGCATCTAACTGTTCGTGTTGCACAAGCGTTTCGATTATGTATACGGACGAAGGAGTTTTTATAAAACCTCACTTTTTCTCAAAACCGCCCGTACATTCATTTATAAATACCCAAATAATTGCCCAAAGTCCTGCTAAATACCTTTGGGCAGGTATGGGCGATACCTATGCAAAATACTACGAGGCAACAGCTTCTGCCAGAGGCGAAATTTGTGAGCATTTTACGGCGTTTGGTGTTGCGGCAGCTAAGATGTGTGTTGACCCTGTACTGCAATACGGCAAATCAGCAATGGAGGCAATATCAAACAACAAGGTGACATATGAGTTTTCGCAAGTTGTGCTTGCTATTTGCGTAACAACGGGTATAGTTTCAATAATGCTGACCAAAGACCTGACACCCGATTACAACAGCGGACTTGCACACGCTGTGTTCTATGCGCTTACCTCCATAGAAGAAGTCGAGAAAAATCACTTACACGGCGAGGTTGTAGCCTTTGGAATACTGCTGATGCTGCTTGTTGATAAAAACATAGCTGAGTTCGAAAAGATTTACCGCTTCAACGAAAGCGTAAAGCTGCCTACAAGAATATCGGACATAGGCATATCACGCAAGCAATTTGAGGGCATAGCAGATAAAATCCCCGATATGTCGGATATACGCCATTGGCCGTACAGCGTGACAACAGATATGATTTTAGATGCTGTTGACTATCTTGAAAACTATAATATAAATAATATAAATTAACATATAATATAAATATGGAGGAATTATTATGAAATTTTTAAAACTGCTTTCAATTTTTACGGCACTTGTTGTACTCGCAATGTCAATCTGCGGATGTACTCAATCACAGTCAGGTGATACCGCATCTGCAAAGGACGAAAAAATAGCTGTTATTCAGCTTGTTTCAAACGACGCCTTTGACCAAATGCGTGACGGCTTTGTAGAAACAATGAAGGCAGACGGCTACACAGACGATAACTTTACGTTGATGAACGCAAATGGCGACCAATCGCAGTTGCCAACTCTTGTTCAAAATGCAATATCATCAAATGTTGATTTGATTGTAACCGTTGCAACACCTGCAACAGCCGCAGTTGTATCAGCAGATACCGATATTCCTAATCTCTTCATTGCAGTTTCTGACCCAATCGGCAACAAGATAATCGCAGATTGGAATACCATAGACCACAACTCAACAGGTACATCAAACCCTATCCCTGCTGACAAGATTATGGAGCTTGCCTCCACTCTTACCCCGGGATATTCAAAGGTTGGTATGATGTGCAATCCTGCTGAGAAAAACGCTGTCAGCACTTGCAACGCTGTCAAGAAATATCTTGATGAACAGGGAATAAGCTACATTCAAAAAGATGTTGTTGACCCTGCAACGGATGTTGTAACCGCAGTTGATGCACTTATCTCAGAAAATGTTGATATATTATTTGTTCCTAACGATTCAAGCTTACAGAGCTATATGGGCACAATTGCCGGCAAAGCAACTGAAGCTAAAATTCCTACATACGGAAGTTCAGCAGTTATGCCTGCAACAGGTGCACTCGGTGCCGTTGCTATAAGCGACTTTAACATTGGTGCAAAAACTGCCGAAATGGCAAAACAGCTCTTTGCAGGTACAGATATAAAGGATATTCCTGCAATTCCTGTTGAGGCTGACGAAACATCTATCAACAAAACAACTGCATCAAAGCTCGGTATTGAAATTCCTGCAGACTTGAAGGTAGACAAAGAATACGAATAATTTATTGGAGGTACAAAGCTATGTCTTTGGTTCTCGGAGCATTGCAAATCGGGTTTATACTCGGAATGCTCGCAATCGGAATATACATATCGTTCAGAATTTTAAACGTTCCCGACTTGACTGCCGAGGGAAGCTATGCTCTTGGTTTGGTGACTTCTGCGGTTATGACGGTTGCAGGGCACCCCTATTTAGGCCTTGTCGCCGCAACTCTCGCGGGTATGGCGGCAGGTTGCGTTACGGGTTTTCTTTCAACAAAGCTTAAAATCGCACCCATTCTTTCCGGAATAATAACTATGAGCAGTCTATACACCATCAATCTTATGATTATGGGGGGAAACCCAAACATATCCGTATTTGACTGTGACACAGTGTTCAGAGCCGCATATAAGCTGTTGCCAATGTTAAAAAAAGATGTTGTTAAGGTTATTGTCGGTGCTGTTTTTGCAATATTCTGCAGCGGTGTTGTAATCTGGTTCTTTAGAACAGGAATAGGTCTTTCTATCCGTGCTGTCGGCGACAACGAAGATATGGTAAGAGCCTCCTCTATAAACGCGGATCTTGCCAAAACTCTCGGACTTGCAATTGCCAACGGACTTATTGCCCTTTGCGGAGGCGTATATGCACAGTACATAGGCAATGCTGATGTAAGTGCAGGTGCAGGAATGCTTATTATAGGCTTAGCATCTGTTATTATAGGCGAGGTTATAATTGTGAGACGCAGTCTTGTTTGGGGCATTATCAGTGCTGTTTTAGGCTCTATTATTTATAGAGGAATTATTACGGTTGTTACGGGATTTCACTTTTTGCCGTCATATTCAACCAAGTTAGTGTCTGCCATAATAGTTGCTCTTGCGCTGGCTGTCCCTGCTATAAAAGAGCGTATTTCGATTATGAAAAAAGGTGGTGCAAAAAATGCTTGATATAAAAAATCTTTCAAAGACCTTTGCACCCGGCACGCCTAATGAGCATAAGGCTCTTGACAATCTTTCGCTTCACCTGGACAAAGGCGAGTTTGTAACCATTATTGGCTCCAACGGAGCAGGAAAGTCTACATTGTTTAATGCCATTTGCGGTACATTTATCGCTGATGCCGGCAGTATTACACTCAATAGTACAGATATTACCTCTGTGCCTGACTACAAGCGCTCAAAACTAATCGGCAGAGTTTTTCAGGACCCTATGAAGGGTACGGCACCTAACCTCACCATTGAGGAAAATATTGCACTTGCATATTCACGCAGAAAGAGCTTTAATCTATCCGCCGCAATTAAGAAAAGCGAACGCAACTTCTTCCGCGAAAAACTTGCCTCGTTTGGTATGGGCCTTGAGGACAGAATGAAAACGAAGGTTGGTCTTTTATCAGGCGGTCAACGTCAGGTTGTTACTATGCTTATGTGCACAATCGTAACACCTAAGCTGTTACTCCTTGACGAGCACACGGCGGCGTTAGACCCCGCAACCTCTGAAAAAATAATGGAAATTACGAATAGTGTTATAAAAGAAAACAACTTGACAACAATGATGATTACACATAACATTAATTCAGCCTTGAAAACAGGCACACGCACAATTATGATGGACTCGGGCAATGCTATACTTGATTTAAAGGGTGAGGAAAGAGAAAATATGTCCCTTTCTGACCTGCTGAATATGTATAACAGCAAAAGTAATAAGCAGTTCGACAACGACAGAATTTTGCTCAGCCATTGATTTAAACTTGATTTTAATAAAAACCTCTATTATATTTTCAGTATATACTGATGTATCATAGAGGGTTTTCTCTATATAACACTATGAGTTATATAGGTTACCAATTATAAAAAGGACCTCGCTCGAGGTCCTTTGAAGTCCTTTAATATTTAGTTACGCCTGTGCGTTTTCTCCGCATATATCTGACAACGACTTAGATACTGTGTGGGAAATAGGCTTCCACTCGATTTTGCGGAAAAGAGCCACAATAGCAATCGGAACATATGTCAGCATAAACAACGGGAATGTGAAAAGATAGAGCACTCTCTTTGGCTTACTGCAGTGAATGTTTTTCCATTCAGTGATAGCAGTGATGCTTCCCAAGAGGAAGAACATTCCGTAGAAGTTCATAATAGTCTGAACAAGTGTCTTGATTAACATAGGCAAATCAGGCGAATGTGTTATGGCACCGACAGGTATCGCAATAATGTTGATAGCTATGCTGACAAGGGTTAAAAGCATTGCAGGCATAATTGTCATAAGCATATCAAAGCAAGAGAAACTGCCCTTTAATATACCCTTGAAGAGCTTTCCGCCATAGTTAGCAAAAACCTGATAAAAACCCTTTGCCCATCTGAGACGTTGAGTATACGATTGATTAAATGCCGTTGGCTGCTCGTCATATAAAACAGCGTTAGCGCAGTAACCAATTTTTTCGCCCTTGATTATACTGTCAGTTGTGAACTCAATATCCTCTGTAAGAAGGTGATGAATCCAACCGCCGTTTTCACGGATAACATCAGCACTTACCAAGAAACCTGTACCTGATACAGCACAGCTTGTGCCGAGGTGCATTCTCGCATTATTGAGATATCTTGCCTCACGCAAGAACCACAATGAATATCCGGCAGAAATCCAATTTGTATCATAGTTTTTAGAATTTCTGTAGCTTGTTATAATGCGGTATCCGTTATCAAATACCTTATTCATTTCTTTAATAAAATTAGGGTCAAGAACATTATCTGCATCAAAAATCATATATGCCTCGTAGTTCTTATCAGCGTGCTCTTTATCTATTATTTTGAACAACCAATCAAGTGCATAACCCTTGCCGACCTGTTCTTTGTTAAAGCGTTCGTAAACAATGGCACCGGCATTTCTTGCAACCTCTGCTGTGTTGTCGGTGCAGTTATCTGCTATAACAAAAATGTCAACCAAGTCTGACGGATAATTCTGCGAGCGAATGCTGTTGATTAAGTTGCCGATAACTCCGCTTTCGTTTCTTGCGGAAACAACAACAGCATAGCGATGTTGCTTTTTTGCAATGAACTTCAATGGTTTTTTAAGAAGTCCGACAAAGATGTAGAAAAATTGGTACGCATAGCAAAGTGTGAAAATTACTGAAATGATACAGTTGAAAACGATAATAGCTTTCATATTTTATTCTCCTCGACTTTAAGTCTGATTTATGAGTATTTACACCCAAATTTTTTCTGCTCTTATTTTTAATATTTTCCATACACATTTATATACTGTAAATATTAAAAAAATATAAATAAAATATAAATATTCTATAAACTATGCACAATTTGCTAAAAGCACTAATAAAAATAGGCGTTAATAAGACTTTTTTGTATATCTTTGTACCTGATTATATGGGCATTATTCATATGCTTATGTGATATGATGTATAAATATTGCACAAAGATAACATTTGTATATCATTATTGAATTATTTTTGTATTAATATATGAAATTAACAAGAAAATTATGAAAGATTTGATTTACAAGACATATAATTGGCAGTAAATGCAGTGGTTTTTAGCAAATATTGATGTTTACAAGCGGGCAAATTTATGATATACTCATTAAGTTACATAAGAAGGAATGGAGTAATATAGCGATGAAGAGAGAAGATTTAAGAAATATTGCTATAATAGCACACGTTGACCACGGTAAAACAACATTGGTTGACGAAATGTTAAAGCAGGGAGCGGTATATAGAGAAAATCAGGTTGTTGAGGAAAGAGTTATGGATAACAACGACCTTGAACGTGAGAGGGGTATTACAATTCTTGCGAAGAATACCTCTGTATATTATGACGGCATAAAAATGAATATTATAGACACACCGGGACACGCTGACTTCAGCGGTGAGGTTGAGCGTATCTTGAAAATGGTTAATGGTGTAATACTTCTTGTAGATGCGGCGGAGGGACCAATGCCGCAGACAAGATTTGTTTTGCAGAAGGCGCTTGAGATGAACCATCGTGTTATAATCGTTGTAAACAAGATTGACAGACCTGATGCAAGACTTGACGAAATACCTGATGAGATACTTGATTTGCTTATTGAGCTTGATGCCAATGATGAGCAGTTGGAAAGTCCTATTATATTCTGTTCAGGCAGAGCAGGTACGGCTTCACTTTCTCAATATGAGCCCGGAAAGGACTTAAAGGTTCTATTTGAAACCATTAAGAATTATATTCCTGCACCTGAGGGTGACGAAACAGCCCCTGTTCAGATGCTTGTTTCATCCATTGATTACAATGACTATGTGGGCAGAATTGCAATCGGCAGAATTGAAAGAGGAGTCTTAAAACAAAATCAGGAGGTTATGGTTTCTGAGTACCACGAAAAGCACCAACCATACAAGTCAAAGATAGTAAATATTTATCAGATTGACGGACTTGGCAAAAAACAGGTTCAAGAGGCAATGGTGGGCGATATAGTATGTTTCTCGGGTGTAACCGATATTATGATTGGTGACACCATTACGGACACAGAGAATGTAGAGCCGCTGCCTTTCGTAAAAATAAGTGAGCCTACAATAGAAATGACGTTTTCAGTAAACGACAGTCCCTTTGCCGGCAAGGACGGCAAGTTTGTAACATCAAGACAACTACGCGACAGACTTATGAGAGAGACGTTGAAGGACGTTTCACTCCGAGTTGAAGACGGAGAAACAACTGATTCGTTTAAGGTTGCGGGCAGAGGCGAAATGCATATTTCAATATTGATAGAAACAATGCGCCGTGAAGGTTACGAGTTCTCAGTAAGCACACCGAGAGTATTGTTCAAAGAGATAAACGGCGAAAAGTGTGAGCCTGTTGAAAAGCTGACCATAGATGTTCCCGAAAGTGCAATGGGACCCGTTATGGAAAAAATGGGAGAGAGAAAAGGTGAGCTTGTTCAGATGGCACCGCAGGGCGACAGAATGCGTCTTGAATATAAAATTCCCGCAAGAGGATTGTTGGGTTACAGAAATGAATTCCTTACCGACACAAGAGGTGAGGGAATTATGAACTCGGTATTCGACAGCTATCAGCCGTTTAAGGGCGAGATTACAAGACGTCATACAGGTTCTCTTGTTTCATTTGATACAGGTGAAGCTGTGGGTTACGGTATATTTAAGGTTCAGGACAGAGGAACAATGTTCATAACGCCCGGGGTTCAGGTATATGAGGGAATGATTGTCGGCTGGTCGCCTAAGAGTGAGGACATAAACGTAAACGTATGTAAGAAAAAACAGCTTACCAACACACGTGCATCGGGAAGTGATGAGGCGCTCAGACTCGTTCCGCCGCAGATACTCAGCTTAGAGGGCTGTCTTGAATTTTTGGCAGACGACGAGCTGTTGGAGGTAACACCTAATAATTTGAGATTGAGAAAAAGAATACTCAACAATCAGTTAAGAGCAAAAGCTAACGCACATAAAAAAGGCTAATAAAAAATTCACCCTATGGGTGAATTTTTTATTGCAGCTTGGATATAAAATTCTTCATAACCTTGATTGAATTTGCTGATGCCAAAGCCGCAAATTCAGGGAAAGAAAGCTTAGCGGAGTCATCACCGCCGTCAGATATGGCTCTGAGAATAACGAAGGGAACTTTGTTTCTGATACAAACCTGTCCTATTGCACCGCCCTCCATTTCGCAGGCATAGGCATTAAAGGTTTTGACAAGCCATTGTTTTTTTGTGTCAGAGCTGATAAATTGGTCGCCCGTGGCGATTACACCCGTCTGATGTTTAATGCCGCAATCCATCACGCTGTCAATTAACAGCTCTCTGATTTTTTTGTCACATTCCATATAAACACATTCAATTCCTGCGGTAGCGCCAAGTTCAATCCCAACGGGAGTCATATCTAAGTCGTGTTGAACAACAGAGGTAGCAACCACGATATCACACACAGAAAGTCCATCTGCAAGTCCGCCGGCAACGCCTGTGTTTATAACGAAGTCAGGATTATATTTAAGTATCATAATCTGCGCGGCGATTGCGGCGTTGACCTTGCCCTCGCCGCAAACCGTTACAACTGCGTCCTTGCCCATAAGTTTTCCTTTGGTAAATGTCATCCCTGCAAATTCTTCCGAGGTTTTTTCTGTCATTATTTCCTTTAAGCCATCTATTTCGATAGTCATAGCACCTATTATTCCAACCATAATTAAAATCTCCTATACAATATAATAATCATACGTTTGTAAAACGTAAAATAGCGTACAAATTATAAATCCAAAATAATTTTATTGAATTATTGCCCAAAGCCCATACAGTTGCCAAGCCCAACTGCAATGAAAAAATTATTTTGAATTTATAATAGGCCCCCTTGCGTATTTGTAGGGGCGATTCACGAATCGCCCGTTTGTCATCGTCAGATGACTGAGGGAGTGTTTTACATAGTATTAACAATCCTCCCGTCACACTTCGTGTGCAACCCTCCTTTACTACATAGAGGGTTTTTTTGAAAGTTATCCACGATTTAGCTTTCCCACATTTTACAATCGTATATAAATATAATAGTATAATTTTACATCAATTCAGCACAAAAGTCAAATAGGGCAAAAACCGCAGATAGGGTCTCCTAATCTGCGGTTTAGATTATTTAAGATTTATATTTCTGACAGTATCTCGAACCTTTAAAACAAAGCCCGGAGAAACAGAGAGTTCATCTATTCCCATCCTCAAAAACCTTTCCGTAAGTGATGTATCGGCGGCAAGCTCTCCGCAAATACCTATCCATTTGCCGTATTTGTGTGCGTTATCGGCGGCAAATTTAATTAATCTCAGGATTGCTTCGTGGTGAGTGTCGCAAAAGTCTTCCAAAATGGGATTTTGTCTGTCACAGGCAAGAGTGTATTGTGTGAGGTCATTTGTTCCAACACTGAAGAAGTCAACTAAAGGGGCAAGCTTATCACTTATTATGGCAGCGGCAGGGGTTTCAATCATAATGCCAATCTCTATTTTATCAGAATATTTAATGTTATTACTTTTAAGCTCGGCTTTTACTTCGTCACAGATTTTCTTAATTCTTTCAATTTCCGAGACAGATGTTATCATAGGAAACATAATGCCAAGGTTTCCGTATACAGAGGCTCGGAATAAGGCACGAAGCTGAGTTTTAAATATACCAGGTCTTGTCAGACAAATTCTGATTGCCCTGTAACCCAGAGCGGGATTTTCCTCTTTGGCAAGATTAAAATAGTCAACCTGCTTGTCTGCACCGATATCCAACGTCCTTATGATAACTTTTTTGCCTGCCATACTTTCAAGAACCTTTTTGTAGTTCAAAAACTGTTGGTCCTCAGAGGGGTAATCACTATTTTCCAAATACAAAAATTCACTTCTGAAAAGCCCAATCCCCGAAGCATCATTTAAAAGAACTGCGCCGATATTGCTTGTACTGCCGATATTTGCAAAAATTTCGATTTTAGTTCCGTCAATAGTCACGTTATCTTTTCCTTTAAGCTCAAGCAAAAGTTTTTTCTTTGCATTATCCTCTGCTTGTTTGATTTTATATTTGGCTAAAGTTTTTTCATCAGGCTCTAAAATAACCTCGCCTGTGTAGCCGTCAACAACCATAAGCTGACCATCTTGTACTTGTGAGAGAAATTCAATACCTACACCTATAACAGCAGGAATGTTCATATTTCTTGCCAGAATTGCGGTGTGTGAATTTGCCGAGCCGTTGGCTGTAACAAATGCCAAAAGACTATTTTTGTCAAGGGAAACAGTTTCGCTTGGGGCAAGGTCGTCGGAGCATACAATCATCTTGTTCTCCGATTGTGTTGAGGGTAGTTTTTCCTGTGATAAATTGCCTATAATTCTGTTGGATATATCACGAACATCTAAAGCACGTGCCTGCATATACGAGTCATCCATCAATGAAAACATCTCTGCAAAGTTGTCGGAGGTGGCTGCGACAGCGTATTCAGCATTGACTTTTTGAGTTTCTATAATACTTGTTATAGAGTCGTTGTAATCGTCATCTTCAAGCATCATCATATGAATTTCAAAAATCTGTGCGTTTGTTTCGCCGACTTCCTTAAGGGCTTTGTCATAGATGTCCCTAAGCTGCTTTAAGGAATATTCCTTTGCTTTATCCACTCTTTCTTTCTCTGCTTCAACATCAGTAATGCTCACTCGCTTAACGGGAACTTCATTCCTTTTGAACAATGAGGCATTTCCGATTGCAACAGCACCATAGACACCCTTTCCTTTAAATACTTTCATAGATTATTACCTCGACTTATTAAAGGTTAGCAGTAAAAAATTCCTCTATTTTGGCGGCGGCAGCTTCCTCGTCAGCACCCTCGCATATAACAGTTACTTCGTCGCCGCATTTAATGCCAAGTCCCATAACCGCCATCAGCTTTGTGGCAACTGCCGATTTGTCGCCTTTTTCGATAGTAATTGTGCTTTCAAATTCTTTTGCGGTCTTTGCCAACATTCCTGCCGGTCTTGCGTGAATGCCAACTTCGTCCTTGATTGTATAAACAAATTTTTTCATAAATAATCTCCATTCCGCCGCCCTGCGTCGACACAAATAGTAATTAAATTTCTCTTATCCGCAGGGCAAGGAATGATAAGAGATTATTACGCCCATGTGCGTTTCCGAGGCAAGTGCCGAGGAAAATTTCGCACGGGCAATTAAATCCGCCGGAGGCATAACGTGAAAGGAACTTTCACGTTATTTTGCTCCTTTTTAATGTTTAAAGTTAACTAATGTCAATAATTTTATCTCCGACTTTTACTTTGTTCTGTGCAACAACATTTATTGCAGAGTAGTCATCGCTGTTGCATACAATAATGGGAGTTGTTGTGTCATAGCCTGCGTCTTTAATCTTTTCTATATCGAAAGAAATCAGCAAATCACCTTGTTTAACTATTTGACCGTCGCTTACATAAGACTTAAAGAACTTTCCGCCAAGCCTTACTGTGTTTATCCCGATATGAAGAAGTATTTCTGCTCCGTCATCAGATATAATGTTTACCGCGTGTTTTGTGTCAAATATCGAGTCAATCTTGCCGTTGCAAGGCGCATACAAATTTCCGTCTGACGGCTTTATGGCAACTCCGTCGCCCAATATGCCCGTTGAAAATGCCTCGTCGTCAACATCTTTAAGGGGAACGATTGTTCCGTTTAAGTGGGCATAAAGGCTTAATGCCTTTTTGTTTTTTTCACCGGCAGCAATATTTTTATCTGTATCAACAGATGTATCATATGCAAAAATACTGTTTAAATCGTCGGATTGAGGTGTTTCAAGAAAGTCGTCCAAATGCGATTTTATTACCGAAACCTGAGGCCCGTAAATTACTTGCAGACCATTTCCCTTATGAATAATGCCTGAGGCACCGCTTTTTTTCAAGAGGCTGTCAGCAACCTTTGAAGAATCGCGGACTGTCACTCTCAGTCTTGTAGCACAGCAATCCAAATCGGAAATATTAGATTTTCCGCCCAAGCCCTTTAGTATTAACGCACTTGTCATATCAACATTTGATGCACTTTTTCTGTTTTCCATATCCTTGCGTGTGTAGAGCTTTGTTTCCTCGTCGTCGGCCTCTCTGCCGGGAGTTTTAAGATTGAGCTTTGTAATAAGAAAGTAGAAAACAAAATAGTATACAACCGCATAAATAAGACCTACAACAACTATCCATATCCAATGTGTTTTGGC
Organism: uncultured Ruminococcus sp.; assembly: GCA_902777435.1. Taxonomy (GTDB): domain Bacteria; phylum Bacillota; class Clostridia; order Monoglobales; family Monoglobaceae; genus UMGS1820. The sequence continues at coordinate 14,377 of CACYTW010000006.1, forward strand.
ATTGCCCTGTAAAATTCCGAATAGGGTAAGGTCAATCAATCCTCCCGAGAAGGTCATACCTACACCTACATTCAAGATGTGCATAAGCATATACGAAAGTCCTGCAAGAATACAATGGACAACATATACAAACGGCGCCACAAACAAAAACGTAAATTCAAGAGGTTCGGTAATACCTGTTAGCATTGAAGTCAAAGCGGCAGAGAGAAGAAGACCGCCCACAACCTTTCTCTTTTCGGGGCGTGCCGCCCTATATAGTGCATACGCGGCAGCAGGAAGACCGAAAATCATAAATGGGAATTTACCCGACATAAATCTTGTTGCAGAAACAGAGAAAACCTCTGTGGACTTAGATGCAAGCTCGGCAAAAAAGATGTTTTGGGCACCCGTAACAGTAACACCATCAATAATCATTGAGCCGCCAAGCTCTGTCTGCCAGAAGGGCATATAAAAGACGTGGTGTAAACCAAAGGGGATAAGGGCTCTCTCTATAATTCCGTATATCCATGTTCCGATATATCCTGAGCTTAGCACGAGCTGACCAAGTGATGCAATACCAATCTGAATAATCGGCCATACATAGAACATTGCAATTCCCACAAGCAGATAGACCAAGCTGCAAACTATCGGTACAAATCTCGTTCCGCCGAAGAATGAGAGAATTTGCGGAAGTTGAATTTTATAAAACCTGTTATGCAATGCCGCAACACCAAGACCTACAATAATACCGCCAAAAACACCCATTTGCAAGGTGGTAATACCAAGAACTGATGCGGTGGAATTTGCAGGCATTGCCTCTATACCGCCATTGGCGGTTATCAATGCACTTATTGCCGTGTTCATTATGAGGAAGGCAATGGCACCCGAAAGGGCGGCAACCTCTTTTTCCTTTTTTGCCATACCGATTGCAACGCCCATTGCAAACAGCAACGCAAGATTATCAAAAACCACACTTCCCGTTTTGCTCATTATATCAAGAATGGTATAAAGAAAACCGCCCTCTTGAATAATGTTGGTCAAACGATATGTTTCAAGTGTTGTCGGGTTGGTAAATGAACTGCCTATTCCTAAAAGCAGGCCTGCAACAGGCAATAGGGCGATAGGTAACATAAATGAACGTCCAACACGTTGTAGAACACCAAAAATTTTATCTTTCATATGCGTAATACCTCCGATTTATTTTATTATTTTGGTATCAGAATTAAATTTTATTCTAAGTTACAGAAATAATTTGCCGACATTATCAATCAATGATGTATTTACTTATAATTTTATGTTGCCTATAAAATAACATTGCCATAAACTGTTTATTTATACAGAAATTTTAATAATAAATATGTATTTCACAAACAAGTATCTATCAAATTAATAACTATTTTATCCTTTTTTCTTGCATACTCATAGGCTAAATGAGTTCCGCTTTTAGGCTGATATCCAAATAAATCCCTTTTACTATTTTTACGTATAGGAGGTTTATATTCTTGTATATAATAAACTACACAAAAGTCGCTTTTATTAATCATTTCATAATTCCGTTCTACATAAGAATATTTACCTGCACCTAATACTTTTTCAGGATAATAGGTATCTTCAAAACGTAATAAAAGATAATTCTTATAATCTTCACTTATAGCCGGAAATTCTGCACGAACATATATCCTTTTTATATATGGTCTGATAATATATATTATACACTAAATATATATTTATAGCAAATATATTTTATCGTCTTATAGTATATAATGTTATACAAGGTAGGTGGTATTAGTGGATGAATTATTTGTAAGGCAAAGAATTGCTTTTTTACGTACCAATAAGGGAATATCTGCTCGTGAATTAAGTTTGAGATTGGGACAATCAGAGGGCTATATAAATGCTATTGAAAACGGAAAATCAAACCCATCTATCCAGATGTTAGAATACATTTGCGAAGAATTAGGTGTATCTATGAGCGATTTCTATGATGAGGGAAAGCAATACCCTGAACTTATCGAAGAGATAATCAAAGAAGCAAAAAGACTTGATAAAAAATCTCTTGAGGGTATTTTAAGTGTTATGAAAAATATGGGTAAGAAATAAATACGGATAGTACAAAAACGTAATGTCCGTATTTTTATGTTTACAAAAAACCCGTCTATCGAGTATAATCGGTAGACGGGTTTAAATATTTTTCCACGTTAGTGGAAATTTTGAAAAATCGCCTTAATTATTCGTTAATTGCAGCCTGAGCAGCAGCAAGTCTTGCAATCGGAACACGGAAAGGTGAACAAGATACATAGTCAAGACCGATTTTGTGGCAGAACTCAACTGATACAGGGTCACCGCCGTGCTCACCGCAGATACCTACGTGGAGCTTAGAGTTAACCGGCTTACCAAGTTCGATAGCCATCTTCATAAGTTTACCAACGCCGTTCTGGTCAAGCTTTGCAAACGGATCGTTTTCAAATATCTTCTTGTCATAGTATGCGTCGAGGAACTTACCTGCGTCATCTCTTGAGAAGCCGTAAGTCATCTGAGTCAAGTCGTTTGTACCGAAGCAGAAGAATCCTGCTTCCTTAGCAATCTCGTCTGCGGTCAGACAAGCTCTCGGAATTTCCATCATAGTACCAACTTCGTACTCAAGCTCAACACCTGCAGCTGCGATTTCTGCATCAGCAGTAGCAACAACGATGTCTTTTACATACTTGAACTCTTTAACATCGCCGGGCAACGGAATCATAATTTCAGGAACTATGTTCCAATCTGCGTGAGCCTTCTTAACATTGATAGCTGCACGGATAACAGCCTTTGTCTGCATCTTTGCGATTTCAGGATATGTCACTGCAAGACGGCAGCCACGGTGTCCCATCATTGGGTTGAATTCGTGGAGAGATGAGATAATAGCCTTGATATCTTCAACGCTCTTACCCTGTGCGTCTGCAAGGAGTTTGATGTCATCTTCTTCTGTGGGAACGAACTCGTGGAGAGGCGGGTCTAAGAAACGAATGGTAACGGGATTACCCTCAAGAGCCTCATAGAGCTGTTCAAAGTCGCCCTGCTGATAAGGAAGAATTTTGTCGAGAGCAGCTTCTCTCTCTTCAACAGTATCAGCACAAATCATTTCACGGAATGCTGCAATTCTGTCAGCCTCAAAGAACATATGCTCTGTACGGCAAAGACCGATACCTTCAGCACCGAGCTCTCTTGCCTTCTTAGCATCAGCAGGAGTATCAGCGTTTGTTCTAACCTTTAATGTTCTGAACTCATCAGCCCAATCCATAATTCTGCCGAACTCGCCTGCGATTTCAGCATCAACAGTTGGGATAATGCCGTCATAGATATTACCTGTTGAACCATCGATTGAAATAAAGTCGCCCTCTGTGTAGGTCTTACCTGCAAGAGTGAACTTCTTGTTTTCTTCATCCATAACGATGTCGCCGCAACCTGATACACAGCAAGTACCCATACCACGTGCAACAACGGCAGCGTGAGATGTCATACCGCCACGAACTGTAAGTATACCCTGTGAAGCCTTCATACCTGTGATATCCTCAGGTGATGTTTCAAGACGAACGAGGATAACCTTTTCGCCTCTTGCGTTCCAGGCTTCAGCATCTTCTGCTGTGAATACAACCTTACCGCAAGCAGCACCAGGAGAAGCACCAAGACCTCTGCCTGCAGGAGTTGCAGCCTTAAGAGCCTTTGTGTCAAACTGTGGGTGGAGAAGTGTGTCAAGGTTTCTTGGGTCAATCATAGCAACTGCCTTCTTCTTGTCGATCATACCCTCATCAACCAGGTCACAAGCAATCTTTAAAGCAGCCTTAGCTGTTCTCTTACCGTTTCTTGTCTGGAGCATATAGAGCTTCTTGTTTTCAACTGTGAACTCCATATCCTGCATATCTCTGTAATGGTCTTCAAGTGTAGCACAAACCTGCTTGAATTCGTTGAATGCTTCAGGGAACTTCTCAGCCATCTGAGCGATAGGCATAGGTGTACGAACACCTGCAACAACGTCCTCGCCCTGTGCGTTTACAAGGAACTCACCCATAAGACCTTTTTCACCTGTTGCAGGGTCACGTGTAAATGCAACACCTGTACCGCAATCGTCACCCATATTACCGAATGCCATCATCTGAACATTAACGGCTGTACCCCATGAATAAGGGATATCGTTGTCACGGCGGTAAACATTAGCTCTTGGGTTATCCCATGAACGGAATACGGCTTCAACAGCACCCATAAGCTGTTCTTTAGGATCGTCAGGGAAGTCCTTACCGATTTTGCTCTTGTATTCTTCTTTGAACTGACCTGCAAGAACCTTAAGGTCTTCAGCAGTAAGCTCTACGTCCTGAGTAACACCCTTTGCTTCCTTCATTTCGTCGATAAGCTGTTCAAAGTACTTCTTACCAACCTCCATAACAACGTCAGAATACATCTGGATAAATCTTCTGTAACAATCCCAGGCCCATCTTGCATTGCCTGTCTTTTCAGCCATTGTTTCAACAACAACTTCGTTAAGACCGAGGTTCAAGATAGTATCCATCATACCCGGCATTGATGCTCTCGCACCGCTACGAACTGAAACGAGAAGGGGATTTTCCTTATCGCCGAACTTCTTGCCGCAGATTTCTTCCATCTTTGTGATGTTCTGCATAATTTCAGCCTGAATTTCATCATTGATTTTTCTGCCGTCCTCATAGTACTGAGTACAAGCCTCTGTTGTAACAGTAAAACCCTGAGGAACAGGGAGACCGATGTTTGTCATCTCAGCGAGGTTAGCACCTTTACCACCGAGAAGCTCTCTCATCGTTGCGTCACCTTCTTTAAAAAGGTAAACATACTTTTTTGACATTTAAATTACCTCCAAGTATATAGTAAATTTAATTTATTTGCATTTGTTTGTAAGACTTGTCCTCTTAACGGAGCTTTTTGAAAAAGTCCTTAAGCAAATCGGAGCATAAATCTTCGCATATTCCGCAGTAGAGTTCAATATGATTAAGCGGTGAATTGCTGTCAAAAAGACATTTGTTTGACACAGCACAGCCGCCGATTTTGTCATATGCCCCAAAGTATAAACGGGAAAGTCTTGCGTGTGAAATTGCACCGCAACACATTGCACAGGGTTCAAGTGTGACATAGATATCACAGCCGTTAAGCCGTGAAGTACCAAGTGCCTTCATTGCGTTATTGATAGCGATAATCTCGGCGTGCAACAGGGAATTCTGTCTTGTTTCGCACATATTATGTGCCGCAGAAATAACTGTTCCGTTTTTTACGATTACCGCACCCACAGGAACTTCGCCCTCAAGTGCGGCGAGCCTTGCCTCATCAAGTGCAATTTGCATATATTTGTTTTGCATAGTCATATATTAAACACGACAAATCCCCACATATTGAATATGCAGGGATTGAGTCTGTGTATATAGCTTATTTCTGTATGAACGGATCAAGTTCAGCCAATAAATCTTCACATTCGCCGCCGTGAGCCTCCACATTGATAGGCTGTGTGAGATCAAGACTGAATATCCCCATAATTGATTTAGCATCAACAACATAACGACCTGAAATTAAGTCGATTTCATAGTCGTACTTGGTAACAATATTTACAAAATTTTTTACATCATTAATTGAACTTAACAAAACTGTAAATTTCTTCATAAATATTCATCCTCCCAAAAATATAAATTTCTTGACATAACGTCATTTAAATTATATAATTTTTTCTTGAATAAGTCAATCAAAAATTATATAATTATTTAATAATTTTACCTTAATAAATTTATGCAATACTTCCAATAAGATGAAACAAAGCGAAATATTGCTCGAATTTATTAAAATTATATATAAAAAATAAAGCACACATTATAAATTTTTGTATGAGGTGATAAAAATTAAAGTTAAGTTTATAACTCTTGGATGTAAGACAAATATATACGAAAGCGAGGCAATGGCACAACTGTTTGAGGAGGCAGGCTATGAGGTGATAAAGTCGGGCATTGCGGATATATATGTGGTCAACACCTGCACCGTAACGGGAACAGGTGCGACCAAAAGCCTAAAGATGATAAGAAGAGCGAGAAGAGAAAACCCAAACGCGTGTCTTGTGGTTACGGGTTGTCTTGCCCAGACAGAGGCGGATCGCCTGAGAAAAGAAGAAAATATAGACGTTTTAATAGGCAACGAGGGCAGAGCGGATATCGTGAGGCTGTGCGAGGAGGCTGTAAAGGGAAAAAAGACTGATGCCATAAGAGATGCAAGAGAAATTACAGAGTTTGAGGAGCTTGGTATAGTCCACAGACAGCACAGAATAAGGGCGGAAATCAAGATTGAGGACGGTTGTAACAATTTTTGCAGTTATTGCAAAATTCCATACGCGAGAGGTCCTGTACGCTCACGCAGTATGTCTAAAATTAAGGAAGAAGCCAAAGCAATTTGTAATGATGGTTACAGCGAGATTGTGCTGACGGGCATACACATAGGCTCCTACGGCAAAGACCTGGAGGAGAACATAGGTCTGATAGATGTAATAGAGAGCGTTGCCGCCGTTGCAGACGGTATAAGAATACGTTTAGGCTCCCTTGAACCCGTTATGATAACTGAAGAATTTGTCAGACGTGGGGCAAAGATAAAAGGATTGTGTCCACAGTTTCACCTGTCATTACAGAGCGGATGCAACAGAACCCTCAAAGCAATGAACAGGCATTACAGCACTGAGGAGTTTAAGACTGCCGTTGGGAATTTGAGAAAGGCATTTGAGGATTGCGCCATAACAACTGATTTAATTGTTGGCTTTCCCGGTGAGAGCGATGATGATTTTGAGGAGTCAAAAAGATTTTGCGAGGAAATAGGCTTTGCACAAATGCATATCTTTCCGTATTCGGTCAGAGAAGGAACATTGGCGGCTAAATTGCCAAACAGAGTTCCTGAGTCTGTAAAAAACACAAGGTGTCATACAATGCTAAGAAAGGCGGCAGAGATGAAGAAAAATTTTTGTGAAAGATATGCGGGCAAAGAGGTTGACGTATTGTTTGAGCAAGAGAAAAACGGTGTATGGAGCGGTATGACCGCCAACTATATAGAGGTGAGAAAGAAAACAAATGACAATCTGAGAGGCAAAACGCTTAAGGTTAAAGTTTCCGGATATGACGCAGAAAACGAGTGCCTGATTGCGGAATAATTTGTTTTTCATTGTATTGCGGTTCATCGGGGATGCCGAACCCTACAACGTAAAGGGATACTATTTCATCGAACATATATTTTTTACAATTGTAGGAGTTTTCGGGACGATGTGGGCATCGTCCCTTACAATGTAATCGTTTTGCCTTTTAAATAGTCAAGGATACCGCTGTCGGTGTTAAATTCAAATATAAGTTTATGTGATGTTAAATGCTGAAATTCCTTTTTGCCGTCAAATTTTGCACCATATTTTATATCGCCGACTAAGGGACAGCCAATGTGCGAAAGGCAGGCTCTTATCTGATGGGTTCTGCCTGTCAACAGCTCGGCTTCTACAAGGGCAGGAGTGCCTTGACGGACAGTTGTGTAAAATGTTTCGCAATATGTCGAATTGTTGACTTTGTGGTTATAAAAGAGCATTTTTCGCTGTTTTTCGTCTTTTAACAGCCAACCTTTTATTGTGCCTGAAAGTGGCTTTGGAGTACGTTCTGTTTCGCACAAATAAAGTTTTCTGATTTCTTTATTTTTGATTTTTTGGTTTATTATTCTGAGTGCCGCAGAATTTTTTGCAGCAATGACTAACCCTGAGGTATTTCTGTCTATGCGGTGGCATAGTGACGGAATAAAAACGGGTGAGGCATCAAAATCTATCTCACCTTTTTTATACATATATGCTCGTATTCTGCTTTCAAGAGAGTCGGTGTTGCCACCAATGTCCTGTGACGGCATACCTGACGGCTTATCGGCAACTATAATATTTGAGTCCTCATAAATCACGCTTATGTCAGGCTTTGCGGTCTTCCAGGCATAATCCGATTTTTCGGTTTTGAAAAATTCGTCACTTATATACATCTGAACTATGTCGCCGTTTGTCAGTCTGTATGAACCATCTTGATGCTTTCCGTTTATGCGAACCTTCTTTTTTCGCAAAGATTTGTATATTTCGCTTGACTTTGCTGACGGCATAACCTTTGCCATAAACTTGTCAAGACGTATACCGGAATCGTTTTCGGTAATTTTAAATTCTTTCATTAACAATCATCCCTTTACTTGTAAAAGTATAAACTATACGACAGGTCTTTGCAATAAATATTTTGAAATTTTTATAATCAAAAAACAAAAAAAGTTTGCTTAAAATACTTGTAATCAATTGATTTTTATGATATATTATACTAATAATTAAAATTTTTTAAAAAGAACTCTATGAATTAAGGAATGATTTTACCAATGAAAGAGAAATTAAACAAGATAAAATCTATGGCAGATGAGGCATTTGCGTCCTCGCATACACTGGAATCTCTTGAGGAGCTTCGTGTTAAGTTCCTTGGAAAGAAAGGCGAATTGACGGCTGTTATGAAGGGAATGGGTGCACTTTCGCCCGAGGAACGTCCTGTTATGGGACAGCTCGCCAATGAGGTGAGGGACTATATCGGCGAAAAGCTTGAAGAAACCAAAAAGGCACTTCAAGCCGCAGTTGAGGAAAAGAAAATTCGTGAAGAAACAATAGATGTTACCATCCCCGGTAAATGTCCGAAAAAGGGTGCAAAGCATCCGCTGACAAAGGTGCTGGACGATTTGAAGGATATATTTATCGGAATGGGCTTTTCCATAGCCGAGGGGCCTGAGGTTGAGCTTGATTATTATAATTTCGAGGCACTTAACATTCCTAAGGACCATCCTGCACGTGATACACAGGACACCTTCTACATAGACGAAAATGTGGTTCTTCGTACACAGACATCTCCTATGCAGATTAGAACTATGGAAAAGCAAAAACCGCCTATCAGAGTTCTGGCACCGGGCAGGGTATACAGAAGCGACGCAGTTGATGCTACACACTCTCCTGTTTTCCATCAGGTTGAGGGCCTTGTTGTTGATAAGGGCATTACTATGGCGGACTTAAAGGGAACTCTTGAAACCTTTGTTCACAAGCTCTACGGCGAGGAAACAAGACTTCGTTTCAGACCACACCATTTCCCGTTTACAGAGCCGAGTGCAGAGGTTGATATTTCCTGCTTTAACTGTGGCGGTAAGGGTTGTAACATTTGTAAGGGCGAAGGCTGGATTGAAATTCTCGGTTGCGGAATGGTTCATCCCAAGGTATTGAAAAACTGTAATATAGATCCGGATATATATTCGGGATTTGCCTTTGGTATCGGACTTGAGCGTGTGGCTCAGTTCAGATATGATGTTAAGGATATGAGAATGTATTACGAAAACGATATGCGTTTTCTTTCACAGTTTTAATTTGGCAAATATTGAGTATTATGTTCGGAAAGGATTGATTTTGAAATGAAGTTACCATTATCGTGGCTTAAAGATTATATGAATATTGACGGCATTGAAAATGCAGAATATATGCATAAGATGACAATGTCAGGTTCTATCGTGGAGGGGATTGAAAACCCTGCCGACGAATTTAAAAATGTTGTTACAGGCAAAATTTTGAAAATTGAAAAGCATCCTGATGCTGATAAGTTAGTTGTATGTCAGGTGGACGTAGGCGAGGAAGCACCTATTCAGATTGTAACAGGTGCGAAGAATGTTTTTGAAGGTGCAGTTGTACCTGTTGCAAAGCATAAAAGCTGTCTGCCGGGCGGTGTAAAAATCACAAAGGGCAAGCTCCGCGGAGTTGAAAGCTTCGGTATGATGTGTTCAACCGACGAGCTTGGCATATCTGAAGAGAGAGCGACGGGAATATTGATTTTGCCCGAGGATACTGCTATCGGTGAGGATATTACCAAAACTCTCGGACTTGACGAGAGCGTTGCTGAGTTTGAGATTACCTCAAACCGCCCGGACTGTATGAGCATAATCGGTCTTGCAAGAGAAACCGCCGCTACATTTGGCAGAGAGTTTACTGTTCCGACACCTGAGTTTGAAACAAATAATGAGGACGTGTCCGAATATGCATCAGCAGAGATTAAAGATGATGAGCTTTGCAGCCGTTTTGTGGGCAGAGTGGTTAAGAATGTAAAAATTGCTCCGTCGCCTGAGTGGATGCAAAGAAGATTAAAGGCTTGCGGTATAAGAGCCATAAATAATGTTGTTGACATAACAAACTATATTATGCTTGAATACGGACAGCCAATGCACGCCTATGACCTTGATAATGTTGAGGGCAGAAAAATCATTGTAAGACACGCAGAGGAAAATGAACAGCTTGAAACCTTGGATGACCAGCCGAGAGTTCTCAATGAGTCTATGATAGTTATATCGGACGAGAAGAGAGCAATAGGCGTTGCAGGTGTAATGGGCGGTGCAAATTCAGAGGTTACGGACAACACAACAACCGTATTGTTTGAGTCCGCCTGCTTTAATGCTGCTGCTGTCCGCAGAGGTGCCAAGAGCCTTGGTATGAGAACAGATGCATCTGCGTTGTTTGAAAAGGGGCTTGACAGCGAAAACTGCTTAAACGCCATAAACCGTGCTTGTCAGCTTATGGTTGAGCTGGGAGCAGGTGAGGTTGTTGGCGGATATATTGATGTATATCCCAAAAAGAAGGTGCAGACCGTACTGCCTTTTGAACCTGAGAAAATGAACGATTTTCTCGGTATGGATATTTCGGAACAGGAAATGACAGATATACTTGCAACACTCGACTTTGAAGTGAAAGACGGAAAGGTTTACGTTCCTACCTTCAGAGGTGATATTGAGGGTATGGCAGACATTGCCGAAGAGGTTGCAAGAATTTACGGATATGACCGCATACCCACAACAATGATGCGAGGCGAAGTCGTTGCAGGCGGTAAGACGCCTAAGCAGAAGCTCGCAGATATTGTTCGTGATGAGCTTGCAGGCTCAGGATTGTATGAGATAATAACATATTCGTTTATTGACCCTAAGGATAACAGCCTTGTCAATATCCCTGCTGACGATCCGAGAAATAACTTTGTTAGAATAACAAACCCTCTCGGAGAAGAGAGCAGTGTTATGAGAACAGATTTGATTTCATCAATGATGAAGACTCTGCGTACAAATTATGCACGCAGAAATGCAGAGGCTGCTTTGTTTGAATTGGGAACTATCTTCACACCTGTGGAGGGTGAACAGTTACCCGATGAAACAGTAAATATTGCAATCGGTATGTATGGAAATTGTGATTTCTATGATATAAAAGGTATAGTTGAGGGAATGTTAAATCGTGTAGGCATTAGTGACTATGACTTTAAGGCTGACACAACAAATTCTACATTCCACGCAGGCCGTTGTGCTGAGGTTACCATTGACGGTAGAAAGCTCGGTACTGTCGGTCAGATAAGTCCTAAGGTTTGCGATAACTTTAAGATTGATGCGGAGGTTTATGTTGCAATATTGGATTTTGAATTGATTGCCGAGAAATTTACATTTGACACACATTGCAAAGATTTGCCTAAGTTCCCTGCTGTTACACGTGATATTGCTGTTACGGTGAATAAGAGTGTTCCGGTAGGAGATATAGTAAAGATTATTAAAGGTCAAAATGCAGATATTCTTGAAAGCTGTGAATTATTTGATATTTATGAGGGAGTGCAGGTAGGTAAGGATAAAAAGAGTGTTGCTTACTCGATTACATTCCGCGCATCAGATAAGACCTTAACTGATGATGATGTAAATCCTGTTATGGATAAAATTCTTAAGGATTTGGAGTTAAAACTTGATGCTCAGCTCAGATAAACTGATTAGAAGGATTAAAAGGTAAGGTGATAAAAATGGGATATGATAAGAGAGACGACTTACAAAATACAGTAAAGTTCAATGTTAAAGCCGAACGTCCTATGTTACCGCGTGAAATTTTAGTTAAGGTGCATCAGGCACTTGTGGAAAAGGGATATAACCCCATAAATCAAATTGTCGGATATATTTTGTCGGGAGATCCATCGTACATTACATCACATAACAATGCAAGAAGTCTTATCCGCAGACTTGAACGTGATGAGATTTTAGAAGAGCTTGTTACATTCTACGTGGAAAACACATCTGAAAATAAAACGGATACCACACATTAAAATTTGTAAAATAATGTAGAAAAAATACTTTACTTTTTCAATATAATGTGATATACTTTACGAAGTTAAATGACTTGTCTTTAAATTCGATGCGGTACATCGGCAGGATGTGTGTGACATTATGTTCTATGGCTTTGTTTTGCCTTGTCCGTATATCGGACAAGGCTTTTTAATTAAATAATTTAATAGGGAGAGTTGTATAATGTCAAACAAAAACGATGGCATATTTGATGCCAGACAATTAGGCTCGGGCAAAATGCTCGTACTCGGTATTCAGCATATGTTTGCTATGTTCGGTGCAACGGTACTTGTTCCGATTATAACAGGCTTAAGCGTATCGTCAACCTTGCTTTTCGCAGGTATTGGTACACTGTTGTTCCACTTGCTGACAAAGGGTAAGATTCCTGCATTCTTGGGTTCATCCTTTGCTTTTCTCGGCGGTTATGCCGCAATTTCACTTTTGTGTGAGCAGAACAATATAGATAACTTCTCTGCATATGCAGGCTTGGGTGTTGCCCTTGCAGGTTTACTGTATGTTATACTTGCAATATTGTTCAAGATTTTTGGTGCTAAAAAAGTTATGAGGTTTTTCCCGCCGATTGTTACGGGTCCCATAATCATTGCTATCGGTCTTACACTTTCATCATCAGCCATTACAAACTGTTCAAGCAATTGGTGGCTGGCTATCATTGCAGTTGTTGTTATCATTGCCTGTAACATTTGGGGCAAGGGAATGGTTAAGATTATTCCTATCCTTATCGGTGTTGTTGTATCTTACATAGTTGCCGCTGTTACAGGAAATGTAGATTTTACTGCTGTTAAAGAAGCATCTTGGATAGGCTTGCCGGTTGTATGGAATAACACAGCTTTATCATTAATCGGAAACGGCAATGCTTCCATTATTATTACATCTATAATTACAATAGTTCCTATTGCAATAGCCACAATTATAGAGCATATCGGTGATGTTTGTGCTATAAGCTCTACTGTTGGCAAGAACTATATTGAAAAGCCTGGCCTTCACAGAACACTTTTAGGTGATGGTTTGGCTACAATGTTGGCTGCACTTTTCGGTGCACCTGCAAATACAACCTATGGCGAAAACACAGGCGTGCTTGCAATTACAAAGGTGTATGACCCAAGAGTTATCAGAATAGCCGCTTATTTTGCAATTCTGTTCTCATTCTCACCTAAGTTTGCAGCTCTTATCAATTCAATGCCGACAGCGGTTGTAGGCGGTGTTTCAATGGTTCTCTACGGTATGATTTCCGCAGTAGGTGTAAGAAACGTCGTTGAAAACAAAGTTGATTTTACAAAGTCAAGAAACGTAATCATTGCCGCATTGATTTTGGTATTGTCAATAGGTATCAAGTATTATGATCCATCAGGCGCTGTAAGCTTCTCGATCGGTTCGGTTACAATCAGCTTGTCAGGACTTGCTATCGCAGCTTTGGTAGGTATTATCCTCAACGCTGTACTTCCGGGTAAGGACTACGAATTTGGTAAGGACTTACAGGGTGATACATCTGTAAACTTTGAAGTTTAATTTTCTGATACAGAAAGTCTTAGGGCAGAAACGATTAGCTTCGTTTCTGCCCTTTACATATTGTCGTAAAGATAAAATGCATATTTTGTGCATAAAAATGGCATAGTTATTTGAAAAAATAGTTGACAAATTAAAAAAAATATGCTAAACTACATTAGTTATCATTTTAGGATGGAGAAGGATGTGTATTTATGAAAAGACTCTTATCTCCTGATAAAGTTGTCGGAATGAAGCAAACCCGTAATGCTGTACTTCAAGACAGGGCTGCGGTTGTATACCTGGCGGAGGACGCCGCACTTGGTATGCTTGACGAGATTATCGAACTATGTAAAGATAAGAAAATCGAACAGGTCTTTGTTCCAACAAGAAGGGAACTTGCAAAGCATTGCAAAGTTGATGTTCCTTGTGCGGTTGCCGCAGTATTAAATGATAGCAATAAATAAGTTAAAAACACAGCTTGTGTTTTTATATATTATTCTATATGTATGGAGGTGAACATATTGCCAACATTTAACCAATTAGTCAGAAAGGGCAGAACAACAGTTGAAAAGAAGTCAACTGCTCCTGCACTCTTAAAGGGTCTTAACACTAAGAAGAGCCAGCTTACTGATCAGGCTTCTCCTCAGAAGAGAGGTGTTTGTACTTCAGTAAGAACTATGACACCTAAAAAGCCTAACTCAGCGCTCCGTAAGGTTGCCAGAGTTAAGCTCACAAACGGTATCGAGGTATCAGCTTATATTCCCGGTATCGGTCATAATCTTCAGGAACACAGCGTTGTTATGATCAGAGGAGGAAGAATTAAGGACTTGCCTGGTGTTCGTTATCACATTATCCGCGGTACACTTGATACTTCGGGCGTTGATAAGCGTATGCAGAGCCGTTCAAAGTACGGCGCAAAGCGTCCTAAATAATTTCTGATGTAAAATGTGTTTAGTGCATATATGTTCACATTATAACAGGCCTATATGCACGACAGCGGAGGAAACTCCGTTGAGTACCTTAATGGTGAATAAACCTAAAGAAGGAGGGGAAGAGAAGTGCCAAGAAGAGGTCATATTGCCCGTCGTGATGTTTTGCCTGATCCTATGTACAATAATAAAACAGTTACAAGGCTCATCAACAACATAATGCTCGACGGTAAGAAGGGCGTTGCCCAGAAAATAGTTTATGATGCGTTTGACATAATCAAAGAGAAGACAGGAAAGGATCCTGTAGAGGTTTTTGAGGAAGCAATGAACGCGGTTATGCCGGTTTTAGAGGTTAAGGCTCGTCGTGTCGGCGGTGCCAACTATCAGGTTCCGATTGAGGTTAGACCTGACAGACGTGAAACATTAGGTTTACGTTGGATTACTCTTTATTCAAGAAAGCGTTCTGAAAGAACAATGGCAGAAAGACTTGCTAATGAGCTTTTAGATGCAATCAACAGCACCGGCGGTGCATTTAAGAAGAAAGAAGATACTCACAAGATGGCTGAAGCTAATAAGGCTTTCGCTCACTATCGTTGGTAATTTTTACTTTGTAAATTTGGCTGTTTTGCCTGTTCGGGTCGCTCGCACAGACAAGCCAAAATTACTTTACGATAAAAGTATCTAATCATTAAAAATTGACACAAGGTTTGGGCTGAACATAATCAGCCCGAGAGTTTGAACAGTTGTCTTAAATTTGGATAAGCTGTTCCGAAAGGAGAGAATTATGGGTAGAGCGTTTTCACTGGAAAAAACCAGAAATATAGGTATTATGGCTCATATTGATGCCGGTAAGACCACTACCACAGAGCGTATTCTGTTCTACACAGGCCGTATCCATAAAATCGGTGAGACACACGAAGGTGCCGCGCAGATGGACTGGATGGAGCAGGAACAGGAACGTGGTATTACAATTACCTCTGCTGCTACTACTGCACAGTGGAAGAACCACAGAATTAACATCATTGATACACCTGGACACGTTGACTTCACAGTCGAAGTTGAGCGTTCACTCCGTGTACTTGATGGTAGTGTGACAGTTCTTTGTGCTAAGGGCGGCGTTGAGCCTCAGTCAGAAACCGTATGGCGTCAGGCTGATAAGTACCAGGTACCAAGAATGGTATATGTAAACAAGATGGACATTATGGGAGCTGACTTCTATAATGTTGTAAAAATGATGAAGGAACGTTTAAAGTGTAATGCTGTTCCGATTCAGCTTCCGATTGGTGCGGAAGATGATTTCAAGGGACTCATTGATCTCATTCAGATGAAGGCTTACGTTTACTATGATGAGCTCGGACAGGATGAGAGAATTGAAGATATCCCGGATGATATGAAGGATATGGCTGAAGAATACCGTCAGGCACTTCTTGAAGCCGTTGCTGAAACGGACGAAGAGTTGATGGAAAAGTTCTTTGAAGAGGGTGACCTCTCAGAGGCTGAAATCAAGAAGGCTATTCGTAAGGCTACAATTGCTAACGAGATGGTTCCTGTTCTCTGCGGTTCTTCATACAGAAATAAGGGCGTTCAGAATATGTTGGATGCTGTTATTGACTTTATGCCGTCACCTCTCGACGTACCTCCGATTAAGGGTATTGTTCCGAGAACAGAGGCAGAGGAAGTTCGTCATTCTTCTGATGATGAACCTTTTGCGGCTCTCGCATTTAAGATTGCAACTGACCCGTTCGTAGGTAAGCTTGCATTCTTCCGTGTATATTCAGGTACACTTAACAGCGGTTCTCACGTTTACAATTCCGTAAAGGATAATAAAGAGAGAATCGGTCGTATTCTTCAGATGCACGCTAATCACCGTGAAGATATTGAAACTGTTTACGCAGGTGATATAGCAGCAGCAGTTGGTCTTAAGAATACTACAACAGGTGACACACTTTGTGATGAAAAAGCTCCTATTATATTGGAGTCTATGGAGTTCCCTGAACCCGTTATCCGTGTCGCTATTGAGCCTAAAACAAAGGCAGGTCAGGAAAAGATGGGTATTGCTCTTGCAAAGCTTGCAGAGGAAGATCCTACTTTCAAGACATATACAGACGACGAAACAGGTCAGACAATTATCGCAGGTATGGGTGAGCTTCACCTTGAAATTATCGTTGACCGTCTTCTCCGTGAATTTAAGGTAGAGGCAAATGTTGGTAATCCTCAGGTATCTTATCGTGAGACTATCCGCAAGGCTTCACATATAAATCACAAGTATGCAAGACAGTCAGGCGGTAAAGGTCAGTACGGTCACGTTGTATTGGATATTGAACCTCTTGAGCCGGGTGCAGGTTATGTATTTGAGAACAAGATTGTCGGCGGTGCTATTCCTAAGGAATATATCCCTGCTGTTGATGCAGGTATCCAGGGCGCTATGCAGACAGGTGTACTTGCGGGATATCCTGTTGTTGACGTAAAATGCACATTGGTTGATGGTTCTTACCACGAAGTCGACTCATCTGAAATGGCATTTAAGATTGCCGGTTCTATGGCATTTAAAGAAGGCTGCAGACAGGGTAATCCTGTAATTCTTGAGCCTCTTATGAAGGTTGTTGTTAACGTTCCTGAAGAGTATATGGGTGATGTTATGGGTGACCTTAACTCACGCCGTGGACAAATTCAGGGTATGGAAGCAAGATCAGGTGCTCAGGAAATTACTGCTATGGTTCCGCTTTCAGAGATGTTTGGTTACGCAACTGAGCTTCGTTCAAGAACTCAGGGACGTGGTCAGTATTCAATGGAACCGAGTCA
>CACYTW010000007.1 GCA_902777435.1 uncultured Ruminococcus sp.
TTACAGATGATATGAATGTAATTCTTTTCGATGATGAATATAGGCTTTGTGATGCCGTGAGAGTTGTTAAAATTGCATCACACTCTGTTGGTTCCTGTGTTGTTGAGGTGGTAAGCGGCGATGATAAATATGTGATTGCAGGCGATGAATTTTACATTCGGGAAACAATAAATAATCTTGAAGAATGTATGAAAAATAAAGATTTTGTTCCCGCAGATGAGAGAGAAAAAAAGAGAGTTGAATTTATACGGCACTATTCGGATTGGAAAATCGTTTTGAGTCACTGTGATTAAGCGTCTTTTTAAAATAAAATATTATGTTTTGATGCCAAAGTGCATCGGCATTAAGTTTTGGAGATTAAAATGTTTGAAAATGCTAAATGGATAAGATCGGTTTCAACTACAAAAACAGATTTTTATGATCAAACGCCGGCTCCTTATCTTGCAAGGGGATTTGAACTGCCGGACGAACCGGTTAGTGCCACGCTTAATGTGTGTGGTTTGGGAGAAGCGACATATTTTTTAAACGGTGAAATAATTCCGGATAGCTATCGTCCTACAGTATGGACTAACGTTTTAAAAAATGTTACATATAATATTTTTGACGTTACATGCATTTTGCACAAGGGCAATAATCGTTTTACTGCTATACTCGGAAATATGCATGCATCAAGACTAGAATCATCAATGATGGTTTCGCCGCAGCTGATTATGCAGCTTGATGTCAAAATGAAAAACGGCGAGCATATATGCATTGTAAGTGACAAAAATTTTCGTACAGCAGATTCGCCAATTGTTTTTTCATCTGCCTGTTGCGGTGAAATATATGATGCAAGAAGGGAAATCCCTGGCTGCACAGATGCCGGATTTGATGACAGTGACTGGAAAATTCCTATTATAAGTTGTGGACCCGGAGGTGAGTTTAAAACAACTCAGATGCCTCCCATACGCAAAATAAAAGAAATTACGGGGGCAGAAATCAGCCCTAAAATATTTGACTTTGGTGAAGTGACAGCAGGATATGTCAGAGCAAAAATAACAGGAAAACGTGACAGCGTTGTAAAGCTTAAATATTCGGAAAGACTGCTTGATGACGGACATGTGAATATGGGCAGCTTTTCACAGTGGAAATATCCGGATATGATGAACAGTGATATGTATGTTTTAGACGGCACGCCGGACAGGGTGTTTGACCAGATTTTTTCAATACATGGATTTAGGTATGTGGAGATTGAGGGTGAATATGATTCAATAGAACTTACGGCCGTTGTTGCCCACACAGACCTGAAGCCGGTGTCTGAATTTTTATGTGACAATGAAGTTATAAATAAAATCCATAAAGCGTGTTTAAATTCCATATTAACCTGCACACAGGGAACAATGGTTGATAATCCGCGCAGAGATTTGCCTTGGCTCGGAGATATAATGCTGAGTTGCGAGGCAAATGTTATAAATTTTGATACATATGGTCTATTTGACAAGATTCTGACTGATTGCATAGATGAACAGCGACCTTCAGGAATGATGCCCTGGGGTGCCCCTTCTCTGTTTCCTGAATGGGAGCAAAGAGATCTTAATGGTCCCGA
Organism: uncultured Ruminococcus sp.; assembly: GCA_902777435.1. GTDB lineage: Bacteria > Bacillota > Clostridia > Monoglobales > Monoglobaceae > UMGS1820. The sequence goes on from CACYTW010000007.1 coordinate 1,586, forward strand.
CTGGGGGGACAGTGTGATGTTTCATTTGCCGTATTATACATATTTGTACACCGGTAATGACGCATTGATTAAAAAAACCTGGAATAATATGAATTCCGCTCTTGGGTATTTTAAAAATTTGAGTGACAATTATATTATTTGCAGCGATATCGGAACAGGCGATTGGTCGGCAATAAAACCCGGTTGCAGCAAGGAAATAACAAATACGGCATTTTTCTACTGGGATGCAGTTATGATGGGTGATATGGCGGAGATTATAGGCGAGGATGCTGCTTATTACATAGAATTAGCAGGCAAAATAAAACAATCTTTCCGTGCAAAATACGTTTCGTGCTCAAAAATGACGGCAAATCATATTTCAGAATTGATAATACCGGCATATACAGGCCTTTTGGAAAATGAGGAAATACAAGATGCGGTTGAAAGAGTTTCATCAGAAATAGAAAACTCAGGAAATGCTTTTACATTTGGAGTTCTGGGTCTTAGAATGGTATTTGATTTATTGAGTGCAAACGGAAAAGGACAATTGATTTATGATACTCTTATGAACGATAAGCCATACGGATATGCCCGAAATGTACAAAACGGATTTAAAACTCTGCCGGAACTTTTCAATCCTGAACAAAGCTTGCTTTTAAGCCATAATCACCATTTTTTTGCAATGGTTGATTCCTGGTTTTACAAGTGGATTGCAGGTATCAGATATGAAAACTTTAAAAAAAGAGAACTTGTTATCTGCCCTTTGTTATTGAAAGACATAAAGAGTTTTTCAGCAGTTTTGCATGGGGTTAAAGTAACATATAATGACGGTAAACTTACAGTTGACAGCCCCGAGGCTTTTAAATTTATATTTAACGGACATACGGCAAGATATGCTCCAGGACGGCACTCATTTGAATGTTAGAAATATAAATATATAATTACATCAATTTTAGCATAAGTGATACGATCTCGAAATTTTATCTGGAATTTAAAAAATGAAATTTCCATCAAAGTTCACTTTTTGATGATTTTTAGCAATCATTGTGGATTTTAATTATTTATGGATATGTTATATTATAATTAACTAATTGTTCAAATATTATGAATGTACATAAAAAACGAAAGGAATAAGAAAAATGAAAAAATTATGTAGTTTAGTATTAGTTGCTATGCTGACAGTTTCGATGGTTGGCTGCGTAGGAACAAAAGTTGGTCAGAATGACGGACGTGACAAAGATGGTAATATTCATATTTCCATCGGAGGTTCACCTACCGAGCGAACAGAGGAAAATGCAAAAACTTATGACATTTTTATGGCAAATAAGGAAAAGTTTGAACAGGAAAACCTTATGAAATTATAAGTAGTTGTGAAGCAAGCCGGTCGTGGCTTGTACTAAATATTATATTCGGGATTGGTGAATATGGCGGTTCAATATATAAATGAAAAGAAATTATTTGTTCTTACATCAAACGAGCTGATGTATGTTTTTGAAATAACACCTGACGGTTACCCTGTAAATTTATATTATGGCAGGGAGCTGAAGGATTTTAACGATTTGCCTATGGGTGATATATATTTTTTTCGCAATGGTACTGAGGGAAGAATTCCTGATGATAGTTTGAGAAGAGAATACACCGCAAACGGCAACGGAATATATTACGAGGCATCTGCTGAACCTGTGTTTGATGACGGAATAAGAGGTTGTGAATTGGTTTATAAAACTCATTTTGTAAAAAATAACAGCCTTGAAGTTGTTCTGGAGGATAAGATTCATTCTCTTGAGGTGTCGTTGCACTATCAAACTTATGATGATGCAAATATTATCGAAAGATATTCTTTAATTAAAAATAACGGCTGCGGCAATGTTGTTTTGAAAAATGCGGCATCTGCAACAATTTATATGGAGGATTTCAACAAAGACTATTACCTTACTTCTCTTCCGGGGAATTGGGCAAGCGAATATGCAGTTACAAGACAAAAAATCAATACGGGCAAATATGTCCTCGAAACAAGAAACGGATATTGTAACTCGCAAGTTGCACCATACTTTGCAATTGACCGCGGAGCAAGTGAAAATGACGGTGAAGTATGGTTTGGTTTGCTTGAATGGTGCGGAAATCACAAAATCACCGTTGAGCATACAAATTTTGAGACTACGGTAATTAATGCGGGAATTAACAATTATGACTTCAATCCTATATTAAAAACCGGACAAAGCTTTGAAACACCTGCTTTTAAATTCGGATATACCGACGGAGGATTTGGAGGTGCCTCAAGAATAATTCACGATTATCAGAGAAATTACATCTTGCCAAAAGCATATTCCGAAAGCACCTTACCTGTCCTCTACAATGCTTGGGCGGCATTTGAACTTGATATTAACGAACAAAAGCTCATAAGTCTTGCTGATTACGCTAAAGAAATAGGGGCAGAGCTTTTTGTGGTTGACGATGGTTGGTACGGAAACAGTACAACTATTGACTGTGATCTTGGCGACTGGGTAGTAAATAAAACCAAATTTCCAAACGGCTTGCAACCTCTAATAAAAAAAGTAAATGACTTGGGTATGAAGTTCGGTTTATGGATTGAACCGGAAATGGTTGCAAAAACCTCCGATTTATATAAACAACGCCCTGATTGGGTTTTCGGTTATGAAAAATACCCTCAGTATGAAAATTGGCACGGACGCTATGTTTTGAATCTCGCTAAAAACGAGGTTGCTGATTACATATTTGACGTTATAGACAAGCTGTTGCAAAAATACAACATTGAGTACCTAAAGTGGGACAGCAACCGATATATGTGCCAAGTGGGCAACGATGGCAATGACGTTACAGGGACCAATGAGGCGTGGTATCTCTACTTTAAAAATCTTTATGGTATATTTGAACGAATTAACAAAAAATACCCTTATGTTATTATAGAAAACTGTGCATCGGGCGGATTGCGAGCCAATATGTCGCTTGCGAAGTATTGCTCCAGAATTAATCGCAGTGATAATCAGGATCCGCGAGATGCGTTAATTTTACATCACGGCTTTTCGTTTATTATGAATCCAAAACTCGCCGGTGGCGGAGGGCATATCAGTAAAGTGCCAAACGGAATAAACGGACGTTGTGCGCCCCTCAGATACAGAGCTCATATGGGGATGCTTGGCTCTCTTGCCATAGGGTATGATTTGAGAAATGCCCCCGAGGATGAAATAAATCAGATTGCATATTATGTGACACAATTCAAACAAATCAGAGAGATAGTTCAACTTGGAGATTTTTATACCGTACAAGCCCCGGAAAACGGCGAATATTGTGTGTACCAATATGTTTCCAAGGATAAAAAAAGAAGTGTTCTGTTTGTTTTTGGAATCAATCTCTCGTTCAGAAAGTTTTTGCCGAATATTAAAACACTCGGACTAAGTGATGATAGGGTTTATAATATCAAACATCTTAAAGCGGCTGATCAGCCAGAGGAACTTATTTTTAAACCAATGAGCGGTAACGGCTTGAAGCGTATAGGACTGAGAGTAAATCTTACAGGTGATTATGACAGTAAACTATTTTTAATACAGGAAGAATAATGGAGTAGATTTGTAATGATATCAAAAATAAGTGAAAAAGAATTGCTTGAATATCAAGGAATGGGTTATATGCCAGATGACTTTGATGATTATTGGAAGCGTGCTTTAAAAGAGATGGAGTCTGTTGATGCAAATTTTGAAATGAAGCCCACAAATTTGAATCTCAAGAACCAGGAAAGTTTCGAAATTTGGTTTACAGGAGTGGGAAATGCGAGAATATACTGCCGTTATATGCGACCTGTGGGTGCTAAAAATGCACCTGTGATATTTAAACCGCACGGTTATGGCGGTAGATGCGAGAGTTGGTATGATATGTTATCATGGATATCACAGGGATACTGCGTTATGGCTATTGATGCTCGCGGACAAGGTGGGAGATCACAGGATACCTTGCAAACAGTTGGGAATACATTACACGGACATATAATAAGAGGTCTTGATAATGAAAATCCCGACGATTTATATTACAGACAGGTATTTTTAGATATGGCTCAGATTGTGCGGATTGCTGAAACTTTTGAAGAAGTTGATAAAAACAGAATGTACGCACTCGGAGGCTCCCAAGGTGGCGGTTTGGCAATAGCTTGTGCGGCACTTTCGCCGCAAATCAAGAAGGTTGTTGCGTACTATCCATTTTTGTCAGACTACAAATATGCATATCTTAATATTGAATCGGCAACGGCATTTGACGAGCTATCTGAGTATTTTCGGATGTTCGACCCAAGGCAAGAGAATGTCGAAAAAGTATTTCAAAAGCTTGCATATATTGATATACAAAATCTCGCAAAATATGTAAAGGCAGATGTAATTATGGCAAGCGGGATGAGGGATTCTGCAGTTCCTGTAATGACACAGTTTGCTATGTTTAATAAATTAAAGACAAATAAAAAATATTACCTTTATCCTGAAAGAGGTCATGAAAAGCTTGACGATATGGATGAAACCGCAATGCAATGGCTTAATGAATAAAAGTGATTTTTTTAAGAAGATATTATGAAATACACAAATATTGCGTTTACAAAATTAAACAGAGGAAAAGAGTTGTAAGCACAATAAGCCGCACAACGGAAGCATAATGGAAGATTTGAACGATATCTGAAAACTAAAGCCGAATGATTATAATTAAACAGTCAATATTTTCTTGTTGATTTTTCCTAAATACGAGTTATTATAATAGCGTAAAGTATTATCTGTTTTAAGGGGGCGAAAAAATGAAGGCAAAAAGGCATCTTGTGATAGATGAAAATTATCCGATTGGGCATGATATTGATAGGTTTTTTGAGGATGCGCACGATCACGATTATTATGAGTTTTTGTATATTATTCGCGGTAAAGCGATAAATGTAGTGAATAATGATATACAGATGTTGGATAAAGGATGTTTGCTTGCGATAAGACCTTCCGATGTACATTTTATAAAAAAGATAGAAAATGTTGATGACACATTTGAATTTTTTAATATACCTGTTCCGAAAGAATATATGCAAAGACAATACGATAAATGTATTTCACTGAAAGATATGATTGAAAACAGTGAAATTCCTCGCTGTGTTTATTTGTCCAATACCGAATTGGGCGTGTTGGCGGGAAAAGCCATAAATCTAATAAGTCTGATACCTTCCGAGGAACGTAATTTTTTGTATTTTTGCTTGGTAAAAGAACTGTGTTCCTGTATGATAGAATGTGACCATATTAAGAATCAATCGTGTCCGCAATGGTTTTCCGCATTGATTCGTGAAATGGACAATATAGAACCTGAGGAGATTACTTATGATATGATTTTAGAAAAAGCGTGCGTTTCTAAATCGGTATTGTGTAAGACATTTAAAAAAGTGATTGGAATGACGCCGTCAAGCTATATAAATAAAAAGAAAATGGAAAAGGCATACAGTATGGTTATATCCGAAGAAAATTCTTTTACGGAAATAGCAAGTGAGTTAGGGTATGGCAGTTACACTCATTTCAGCAGAGAGTTTGTAAAAGAGTTTGGGACAACACCCAAGGGAATACGAGATAGGAAATAATTGACTAATATGAAAAAATCTTCTGTTTTCACTGAAAATTTTTTTGTTTGATAAAAGAAATTATTGTGGAAATAGATGTTTAAAAATAAACACTATATGTGTAGATGTGCAGACTTCTTTTATGTTAAAATATAAATATAAAAATTTATGGGAGGAAAAATAATGAATATACAAGAAAAGGTTATGCACAGGTATGAGAATAATCCGTTGATAGCACCCAGAGATATCTGCGATGCATATGCGACGTTTAACTGTGGACAAACAATGTATAACGGAAAGACAATTTTACTTTTGCCCGTGCAGGAAATGGGAAATCAGGTTCCGTCTATTCACTTGGCGGAGAGCGAGGATGGAATTCACTTTAATATACATAAAGAAGCGTTTATAAAAAGAAGTGAAAAATTTTACGATTTGGATCACTGGCCGATTGATCCGCGTGTTGCCTACATTCCGGAGGATGATATGTATTACATAATAAGGCCTATGAATTCGTCTTGGGGGTGTTCATCTCTGTTGCTTCGCACAAAGGATTTTAAGAGTGTGGAAGAAATGGGGATTGTAGCTCTTCCCAACAACAGGGTACCGAGCCTGTTCCAAGGCAAGGTTAACGGAAGATATGCAAGACTTGACAGACCATACGGCGGTGCAGGAAGTACAAATGGCGGAGATATTTGGATATCGTATTCTGACGACTTGCTTAATTGGGGTGATTATAAACCGTTTATGAAGCCGTACACAAATTGGTCTGCGGATAAAATCGGACCCACACCTCCCATCAAAACCAAGTATGGCTGGCTTGAGATATATCACGGTGTAAAATGCTTACGTTACAGTTTAGGTGCTGTTTTGCTTGATCTTGATGACCCGACCAAAATAATAGCGAGAGCCAAAAGCCCTATTCTTACACCGAACGAACCTTTTGAATATATGGGACATAGCTACAATGGAACTGTATTTGCTTGCGGTGCAATTGTTGAGGAAGAAAAGGATGAAATTAGAATTTATTACGGTGCAAGTGACTGTGCTATTGGTCTGGCAAAGGGAAAGCTTAGTGAGCTTATCGAATTGATGAAGTATGAAGAGGACAACTGTGAAGATTGGATTTGGAGCTGATTATTATAATTAGCTTGATTTTAAAAATAATTTGTGATGAATTTGTTGCATAAAACAGGCAGAGTTTTAATGAAAAAAATATGTTAAAGTATTTAATTATATTAATGAAAGGATGCGGAATATGATGAAAAACAAATTTAAAGGAATTGTTTCAACAGTGTTGACAGCAGTGATTGCTTGCAGCTTGGCAGGATGTGTGGGAACAAAAGTTGGTCAAGGCGACGGCAGAGATGGAGATGGGAATTTGCATATCTCAATCGGTGGAACACCGACTGAGAAAACAGAAGAAAACGCAAAGACCTATGATTTATTTATGAAAAACAAAGCTGACTTTGAGGCAGCAAATCCGGGCGTTATTGTAGATGCGGATAATTGGTCATTTGATCTTAAAAACTATATGACTAAGGCAGAAGCCGGAGATCTTCCCACAATGTATCACACTTCCCCTACAGAAGTTAATAACATTGTAGAAAACGGATATGCAGCGGATATTACTGAGCTGGTTAAAAAGTACGGATACGACAAGATGCTCAATGATGAGAAGTATGGCAAGTTGTATATGAGAGACGGTAAGTATTACGGACTTATTAAGGATGGCACACTCTACGATATGGGAATTGCCTACAATGTAGATTTGTTCCGTCAGGCAGGCTTGCTTGATGAAAACGGTGTGCCGAAGTTCCCGCAGACATGGGAAGAACTTGCGGAAACCGCAAAAATCATTAAAGAAAAAACAGGCAAGGCGGGTTTTGCTATTGCAACAAAGAATAACCAGGGCGGTTGGCATTTTATGAACATTATGTGGTCATATGGTGCTGACTTTATGGAACAGGATAAAAACGGCAAGTGGAAAGCAACTTTTGCAAGCGAAGAAGGCGTAAAAGCTCTTCAGTATATTAAGGATTTAAAATGGAAGTATAATGTGCTTCAGGATGAACTTTTAGCGGATATTCAAGTGGGGGGCAGAATGCTCTCGACGGGTGATGCTGCAATGATTATCACACAACGTTCAATGCTTGATACATACGCTGAAAAATTCGGACTTAAAGCGAATAATGTTGCTATGTCCAAAATGCCTGCCGGACCTGCAGGTCGTTTTGCTCAAGTAGGGGCGAATGTATATATGTTCAGCGGCACAGAAGAACAGAATGAAATGTGCTTTAAATGGCTTGATATGCTTGGACAGGGTCCTAACGTTACAGACGCTACAAAAGAACAGTGGGCAAAGAATTACGAAATCAAAGCAGGAAAAGGACATATTGTGGGCGTAAGAGGTGCGAATCTTTGGATTAATGATGAAAGGGTAAAAGCTGAAATGGAGGCTATGGAGCCATACAGAACAGTAGAGGATAAGTTCTTTGCGGATTATGTAAATGGTGAAGGCGTTGAATATAAGTTTGAACCCGAAAGATGTGTACAGCAGTTATACGCAGCGCTTGATAATGCAATTCAGACTGTCCTTCTTGATGAAAATGCAGATTGTAAAGACGTACTCGAAAAAACACAGGCTGATTTTCAGGTTAATTTCCTTGATAAAGAAGTGTAAATATATGGTTGTTTAGGCAAAATGGAGGTTATAGACAATTCAGCCTGTATATAGGAGTCTATTTTGCCTGACAACGTATTTTGACATTATCGAGGGAGGAGTGAAATAAAAATGAAAACTAAATCAAATGTGAAATGCAGAAAAATTGGCAGTAAGTTAGCGGTTTTAAAAAATGAGACGCTTATGTGGCTCTTGTTACTTCCTACTGTGTTTACGCTAATTTTGTGTCATTGGAATCCTATATTCAGAGGTATGCTGACATCGCTGTTTCAGACAAGAGGGTTTAAACTTGTAGAGTTTGTAGGTCTGCTGAACTTTAAAAATGTACTTACTGATACAATGTTCCTTCAAACACTGTCAAACACATTTCAATATGTGTTTTGGTCGTTGGTTATTGGTGTAATACCGCCGCTTGCAATTGCAATTGCAGTAAATGAAGTTGTACACTTCAAACAGGGGTTTAAGGTTTTGACATATCTCCCTGCGGTTGCTCCGGCGTTGGCAGCAAGTATTATTTGGATGAATATATTTAGTCCTTCGTCGGGCGGTATGCTGAATATTTTTCTTAATTGGATAGGACTGCCGGCGTCTAAATGGTTGCTTAATGAAAATCTTACAATTCCGCTTATTGTAATATCAATGACGTGGAAGGGATATGGTGCAACAATGCTGTTATATCTTTCGTCATTGCAATCGGTAAGTCAAGATTTGTATGAGGCAGCAACGATAGATGGTGCGGGGGTTTGGAAGCGACTTTTTAAGATAACGATACCTCATCTTGGACCTACGATGTTACTTATGCTTGTAAATCAAATAATAGGTGTGTTCCAGATATTTGATCAGCCATTGGTAATGACAGACGGTGGTCCTAACAATGCATCACTTACGTTGGGACTTACATCATACAAGATGGCATTTAGTTATATGCAAGTAGACAGAAGTATGGCGTTGGGTACAGTATCATTCTTCATACTGCTTATTGCTACGTTGTTCTATTTCTGGATGCAGAAGAAGTTGGAGGATTAGGCTATGAATAGAAGAATAGAAAGCAAAAAAGAAGGACTTATAACCTCCTCTGATTACAAAAGGTTAAGTGTAAAGATATCATATTGGCTAATTGTGTTGTTTTTGGTGTTGTGCTCGTTAATAGCGCTTTTACCGATTGTTTGGGCATTTCTTTCGGGATTTAAGGAACTGAACGAATACTACAGTGTAAACCCAACGCTGTTGCCCCAAAAAATAAGTTGGGACAAATTGGTAGATGTGTCAACAAAGCTTAAAATTGGTAAATCATTTATCAACAGTATGATATTGTTTTTTGGTTGTTGGGTCGGTGAAGTCATAGTTGGAGGAATAGCAGGATATACAATTTCCAGATTACAGCCAAAGGGTAGCAAAATGCTGTTTACACTTATGTTGTGGACAATGATGATGCCACATACACTTACTATGGTTCCGATGTTTATGACTTGGACAGATTTTCCTATAATTCACATAAATTATCAGAACACATGGATACCGCTTTGGACAGGTTCTATGGCAAGTATTTTTAATATACTTTTGTTCAAAAATTTCTTTGATGGAATACCAAAGTCATACATAGAAGCTGCAAAAATTGATGGTTGCAGCAATATAGGAATATTTGCAAAAATAATTGTTCCGCTAAGTGTTCCTATTATCTCAACCATAACAGTATTTGTTTTTAACGGTACTTGGAATAATTTTATGGGACCATTTCTTTACTTGAAGGATCCAAATATGGCAACAGTCGCACTTAGACTTTATAATACGACTCAGGGCTTTACGGAGCCTGAACAGATGCTTGCAGCATTTGTGGTAATGATACCATCTGTAATAGTATTTATGATTTGTTCAAAGCAAATTCTTGGAAATAATATGAATGTTGGCGTCAAGGGATAAAAATATAAAAGAAAATGAAGCGTAGTAATGGGGAAATTTATGCCCCGAAAATAACAACTTACTAAAAAGGAGCTTGTATATATGGAAAGCCGTATTGTAAAGAAAAACTTAGTTCAACATATAAGGTTTGGCTGTATGCTCCCAATTATGTTACAAACGACAAATTCGATATTAGAGGTATGAGCGAGGTTACCGGAATGGATATTGCTCAATACAGCGTGAATAAACGTGAATCGGTGTGTGCTTTTGGTGAAGAATTAAATTCTTCTAAAGAATTGACGGATATGTTTGAAGTCAAAGGAAATGTCGAAGTGTTAGGAAAGTACAAAAATAGCGGAAAAACGGCAATTGCTAAGAAGGACTTTAATATTTACAGTAGTGTTGCCAAGCTTTCTCCGATGGCGTGGAGGGGTATATCGAAAGAGGCGGGTGTACATATGTATACTGATGGTAGCGGAACTTTGATTATGAACAGTCAGTTTGTTTGTTATCAGAATGCAAATTCTGAGAATTGTCGTCTTGTGTTTGACAGAGACTATGAATTTGATGAACTGTTTGACGGAGGAAGCTATAAAACAGAAAATAAAATATTGGAGTATCGAACCGAAAAAGGAAGAACAAAATTGTTTTACATAAAATAAAGGGATAAGATTGGACAATTATATGAGAAAAGAGTTTATACATAAATTAAATCGTTTTGAGCAATGTGTTTCGGAACGTACATATAAAAAGATAGCTGAAGTGCCGTTTATCGGTTTTGTCACAAAAGAAAGATTATCACTTGCGGAGGCTGAGACAATGCCTGCAAAGCCTTGGGTAGTCGGCACGCCTTGGGGTTGCAAATTTGAATATGGTTGGTTTTTTGCTGAAATTGTAATTTCTGAGGAATTAAACGGCAAAAGGGTTGTATTTAAAAATGATATGGGCGAGGGTGTAGTTTTTGTAAACGGAGATGTTTACGGTGCACTTGATAAGGAACATAGCGAAATAACCCTTTCTCGCACGGCAAAAGTCGGTGAGAAATACTCCATAGCGTACGAAGTTTATGCAGGACATACTACCGAACCGATAGAGACGTTTCAGCATAGGGTAATACAGGAGGACAAAGAATATACGGAATTTCCTGAAAATGTTTTTCAAAAGCAAGTGCAAAACGGCGAAGTCGGCATATTTGACGACCAAGTTTACGCATTGCTTATGGATTTTAGAACGCTGAACAGCCTTTACAGAAAAATCAGTGAAAATTCAACATCTATGCGTACTCAAATGATAGAAAAAACATTTGAAAAGCTTTGCACATCTTTTGATGTGGAGGTTGCGGAGGATGAATTTAAACAACAGGTTGCACAGGCGAGGGAGCTTTTAAAACCTCTTCTTGATTGCAAAAACGGTTCCACTGCTCCCACGGTGTACGCGGTAGGCCACTCTCATTTGGATTTGGAATGGCTGTGGACAATTGACGAAACGCGACGCAAAGCAGCACGCACTTTGGGAAATCAGATGCATCTTATGGAAGAATATCCCGATTACACGTATGTTCAAAGTCAGCCTTGGCTTTTTAACGTTATCAAAAATGAATATCCGGATATGTATTCCAAAGTAAAGGCGGCGGTAAAAAAAGGGCAGCTTGTTCCCGATGGTGCCACTTGGGTTGAGATGGATACAAATATCCCCTCGGGAGAAAGCCTTGTAAGACAGTTTATATTTGGCAAACGTTTTATTAAAGAGGAGTTTGGCAAAGATAGCAAAATTTTGTGGCTGCCTGATGTTTTTGGCATAAGTGCTGCACTTCCGCAGATAATGAAAAGCTGTAATGTAGATTATTTGTATAATGCAAAAATGATGTGGTCGTACAATCACGGAGTGCCAATATACAAAGGCACTTACAAATGGAGGGGAATAGACGGTACAGAAGTTTTGATATATGCACAAGCACCCTACAATGCATTAATGACTCCCGAGCAAAATATTACTATGTGGCAGGAAGCAGATAATACGGAGAATGTTCCGGATATAATGGTGTGCTATGGTCACGGCGACGGAGGCGGAGGAGCCACACGAGAGCATCTTGAATATGCGATCCGACAAAGCGATCTTGAGGGTGCACCGAGGGTAAAAATGTCAGACCCGCTCGATTTTTATATTGATGTGGAAAAAAGGTACAACTGCAATAAAGTCTTTGAGAATGAGTTGTGGTATGCAGAGCATAAGTCAACATATACCTCTCAGTCGGAGCTTAAAAAGCTTAACCGCAGGAGTGAAGCTGCCCTTCATAACGCAGAGTTTTGGACAGCACTGATTGGTGGTGATAAACGTCAACAACTTAATGAGCTATGGAAGGAGGTTTTGTTTAATCAATTTCATGACATACTCCCCGGCACCACAATGAAGGAGCCTGTGGATAGAGCGGTAAATTCATATAAAAACGTGATTGTCCAATGTGATAATATTACAAATACTGTGCTTGACAGCGTTGTTGACAACACAAAGGATGCGATTACAGTGTTTAACGCATTGCCTTGGGCAAGAAATGTGGAGATTGAATTACCAAGAGAATATACATCACTTAAAGCGGTAGACGGAAAAAATATACATACATATACGTGTTGCGGAAAAACCTATGCCAATGTGTATGTTGAGGCTTGCGGCTACGAGAGCTATGTTCTTGACAAGAACATAGCTGCCGAAGCTGAATCAAGTGGTGGCGAGCTTGTCCTGCAAAATGAGTATATAAGAGCTGAGTTCGACGTTGAAGGCAGACTCATAAGTCTGCGTTCGGATGAAGATGAGTATATAAATGCTCCTTCAAATGAATTTAAACTGTACAAAAACCATCCTGCACTGTTTGATGCATGGGATATAGATTGCGACTATACCGAAAAAGAAGTTGATGCAAATATAAGTTCTACAGCAAAAATTGTTTCAAAAACAAGCCAAAAGACAGTTTTGCATATAATCAAAAAGTTTTCAAATTCGGTTATTGAGCAGTATGTAACATTAAAAAAAGACAGCGCAACGCTTGATTTTGAAACAAAAATCAATTGGCAGGAAACACATAAGCTCCTCAAAGTAAATTTCAACACAAATATCCATACAAAAGAGCTTATGTCCGAAATACAGTTTGGTCATATATGCCGTTCAAATCATACCAATCACGAGGATGATGTTGCTCAGTATGAAAAATTTCAGCATAAATGGTCGGCACTTGCCGAAAATGGCAGAATGTTTGCACTTTTAAACGATTCCGTATACGGAGTGAGTGCCGATAAGGGTACAGTCAGCCTTACTCTTTTGACAGCGTCTATGGCACCTATGCTAAATGCTGATAAAGGCGAGCATACTTTTAAATATTCTGTATGTGTTACAAACCAACCGCTTGATAAATCCCCGATAGTCAGCGAAGCATACGGACTTAACAATCCCGTAAAGGTTGTAAAGGGCTTTGCAAATGCCAAAAAGTTTTTTGAACTTTCAAAAAACAATATTGTTCTTGAAACTGTAAAAACCGCAGAGGATGGCAGCGGTGATGTTATAATCCGTATGTACGAGGCGGCGAAGAAGCGTACCAATTGCAAACTTAAATTGGGATTTGATGTAACCGACGCATACATTACAAATATGCTTGAAGATAATGTGTCCGAAACAAATGTGATTAACAATACTATTGAACTTAACTTCAAAGCATTTGAGGTGATAACTGTCAGATTGCATATTTAAAACAACATACGCAAAAGTAATCAGGCTATGCCTGTTTATATATATTTTAATTTATATTTTTATATTTAAAAGGAGAAGATTAATATGAAGAAAAAGATTAGTTTTATTCTTGCAGTTGCAATGATTTGCACAATGGTTGCTCCGTTTAGTGCGTTTGCGGTAGGCACACCATCTGTACAAAAGGTAGATGGCGAATATTATTTTGATGCTTTTTCGAACACTTTTGCTACCAGTGATGTTCAAAATCAATTGCTAACGGATATAGCATACTACAATAATGCAAGTGGTAATCTTAAAACTTATGTATATGATACAGATAATTATGCAGTTACCGGAGAAAGTACAACTGCAGGTAATTTGCAGGGCGGTGCATACACCTATGCTTTTTATGCGCCTAAAGCAAAATTTGAAGATGCTAACAAAAAAGTGGTGCTTACATACGATTTATTTTACAGTGATGATACCACAACTAGTGCTAATGTTACCGCAAACATCGGATTTGTAAACTGGGCTAATACGTATGGTACAACTGACAATGGATGTAGAATAGGTGCTTACTTGTCATATGTCACAAGAAATCAGATAGGTTACTCTTCTTTGCAAAAGAAACCATATTTAACTTATAATGACGGTACTTACGATTTTTCGTCGGATCAAAAGCATTTTGGAGCTTTATCTGCAGTCGCTAACAATACGTACTTAGACGTACCAACAGGCGGAAGATGGTTAAAAATGCAGACTGTTCTTGAATATGACTCTACTGACGAATCATACAACAGCACATATTATGTAGATGGTTCGCCGATCAAAACCACGGAAGGCAATGTTGCAGTAACTAAAATAACTATATCAGATGAAACGCGTAAAAAACGTCTTAGAGATAATAGAGCTTATATGTGCTTTTCTATACAGGGCTTGAATTCCAGAGTTGCAGTAGATAATGTATCCCTTCGTCTGGTTGACGCAGCATCCGGTACAGCTCCTGCAACAGCTACTGTAAGCGGTGATACAATTACCATTCCTTTTGAGAACACAACAAACATTGCAAATACTGCAGCAGCCCCTGAACAGGTTAAATTGGGCTATCTCAATGCAGACACAGCATCAAACGCAGTAGTCACTCAAGCATCTACAGGAACAGAGCTTACTACAGAAAACAAGATAGAAGGCAACAAACTTATTATTAAGATTAAAGAAAATTTGGAAAATGAAAAAATCAAAGTAAACCTTGCAGGCGTAAAAGATATTATGGGAAATCAGGTTGAACGTGATAATAATGAGTATACTGTTACTGCAAACATAGGTTCCTACAATATACAAAACAATGCGTGGTATCAGACTTTTGAGGGATATAATGCAGATGCTATTGACACTCTCGGATTTTATCGCAGTGCAAGTAAAACGAATACAACGAATTCTCGGGCTGTTTTAGATGCAACACATGGAAAAAACGGAAGCGCGGCAATGGCTTGGAAAGGTTCATCAAACAGAGTAATCAGCGGTCCCGGTAAATATGCAAATACCGCATTCTTAGCGGATGCCGCTCACTTTGAAAATAGCGGCAAAGTGCTTGAATACGGCTTTGATGTATTTATCCCCGGTACCCGTAATACAGGCGAGGCAGTTACTGCTCAACTTGCAATTACAACAAGCGGTATGAATAGCCCGCAGTGGATTTCCCGTACTCCTGCAATGAGTCAAAACGGTGACGGAATTAAATTCACAAGCTACAACGCAGACAGCTTGAAAAGCGATTGGGGTACAACAGCAGAGGGAAATGCAAATATATTCACAGCAGTTAACTTCCCGAGTGATTTTAGTAAAAAGACATCTGTAGTGACCGATACTGTTCCGGATAAAGGAAAATGGGTAAAATTGTCTTCAAGAGTTGCATATATGACAGACGCTAATGGCGGATATTATCTTACGACTTTCTATGTTGACGGTAAGATTATGCGAAATGCAGATGGTTCACCTGCAGTTATGAAGCTCCAAAAGGAAACTGACGGTGCTACAGTTACGGTTAATAATAGAGGTTCATTTGAATTCCAGGTGGGCATAAATCCCGGAAACGATGTTGGTGATGATGTTGTATATTATGTAGATAATATGTATATGAAGCTTGTTAACCCAACAGATGCGGAAGAGCTTAATATCTATGATATTGAAACTTCAGAAGGTGGAAAAACAGCATCATTTGTGTACAACAATCTTTCAAAACAGGATCAGTCATACCAGTTTATCATTGCAGGATATGATTCAGACGGTAAGCTTGTTGCTGTAGATGTTTCAAAAACAGGAAAAATCCTTGCACGCAGTACGGGTACGGTATCTTCTACACTTGAGTCTGACAAGGAAATCGCTTCTTACAGGGCGTACCTCTGGGACGGCTTTAGCAACTGCAATCCATTGAAATAATTATTGTAATACAGTAAATGACCTGTAAATAATTTTAAAAATCAATCGAACAATGGCTATGCGTTTTGGGGCGGAATATGTCCGCCCCGTTGCAGCCGTTTATATTCAGACATTATTATCCATAAAATTGGGTAATAATGTTTGAATACAATAAAATATTCAAGAAAAATAGAAACGGAGGTTTTGTAATGCATAAGCACAGTTTTTTGGGCATATTACTCACAGCAGCGATTGTTTGTACAAGTGCGGTATATGCCGACGCACCCGTCTACAACACCGTAGAGCCTATATCGGACTCTGAAGAAGTTGTGGCATATGTTAATTTTGGCAACAATGTGGAAAGCAGCGGAATGACAGCGTGGATGGGCGAAAAACCGGATATCACTGTTACCAATAAGCAAGGAAGAGAAGGTTGGGTTTTAGATGTAACAAACAAGCAGGACAATGCTTACATCTATTTTGATGTTGACGATAATGTGGCTAAGAATGTATTGAATGGTTCCAGTTATCGAGTGGAGGTAGATTACTATGACGAGAGTATATCGAGTCTTGTCTTAAGCTACGATCCATATGAGCGAGTTAATGACAGACACGATAATTACAGTTGGGGATCTATGGTAAGAACACACAAAGTTACCCCAAAGGAGTTGGAGCTTGTAGAGTTCAAGGACACACAAACCTGGAAAACGTACAGCTGGTATTTGGAAAATCCGACTTTCAGTGGAAATATGACCAATGGTGCAGACTTCCGCGTTGGTGCATATGGCTATAATATGGGATATTCCAGAGGAAAGACTCCTCCGGTTGTAGGCTCTGTAAGACTGATTAAAACCGGCACCAGAAGCCTTGTTAATATGACTGTAACCTCCGATGCTCACGGAAATAACTTTTTTGACGGCGAAGAGGTGAAGCTCAAGGTTAGTATGGACAATTCATACTATCAGTATGAGAGCAGTACTCTCGGTGATTGGACTGCTGACGTTACATACAGTGTTTACGACAGTCAGGGTAATCTCTATGCCCGAAAAAAAGACACTGCTCGTATGGAGGTTATGAAGACTACAAATAAAGAAGTTACCTTCGATATAGACAAATATGATTTGTATTCCTTTATAGTAGAGATTAAAAATGAAGAATTGGGGTTGTACAGCAGGGAACGCTCAGTATTTGCATATATAAAGGATGCCAGTGAACACCCCAATCCCCGTCACGGAATCGGTGCAGCGGCAACTATTCCTGATACCGAACCTATGAAAGAAAATGTACGGCTAATTAAAAATGCAGGCTTTGCTCATTTGAGAGCACATTTTGACGGGTCTTATGAACTTCACAAATACTATCCTGAGGGCTGGAAGTATACTGACGTAACCTGGTATAAGCAGTCATTTCAGGATTATATGAAAGAACTAAATGATGCCGGCATAGAAGTTTTAGCTTATTATAATGGTGATTTCGACAAAGCGGATTCTTTTGGCAACCGCGGTTACGTTACTGATGAAGGACGAAAGAATAATAATTTCCTGTTTGACGGTCTTGCCGGTATGCTTGGAAAGAGTATTACATCTATGGAAATCCTCAACGAATGGAACGGCTCAAGAGTAACCATACCTGAGGGAGAAAACAGAGGCTCTACTTATGCGGCTGTTTGTAAAGCACTCTATCCCGAAATGAAGAAAAAATACCCCGATCTAACTATTGTGGGTATGGTTCCGTCAAATGTTAAAGTGGATTCTGAAGGTGAAACGTATTTTCGTGAAGCATTTGAGGCAGGTGCTGCCGATTATATGGACTTGATATCAGTACACTTTTACAATCAGACAGGCCCTAACTTTACATACGACTTCTTCTCCGAGGCTCAAAATACTTATGATATTGCGAGAGAATATGGCTACACGGGACCTATCTGGGTTACCGAAACCGGTACAACCTCAAATGACAACGGAACTGACAGTGAGGAAATACAAGGTTGGAGAGATGTACAGGCTTATATAATTTTTCAGGAAAACGAATATTTTGACAGAATTTACAGCTTTTCATCATTTGACTCTCACTACAATCGTGACAGGAACGAGCATGAGGCAAACTTCGGTATGATAGAGGGTAAATCAAATGCTAACAGAATTGTAGATGACGGTGAGGTTGATTGGTCGGCTAAGCCTAAGTACCTTGGATTTTGTAATCTTAACTCGCTTCTCTATGACGGAAAATATGTAGATAAGATTATGTTTGACAATGTTACAGCCGGTTATCACTTTACAAAAAAGGACAGCGGTAAGGATATTGTTGCACTGTTTTCCGAAAAGCCTATGACCGATGTCAGTTTAGACCTTGGTACAAACAAGGTAACCGTGTATGATTTTTACGGCAACAAAAAAGAGATAACCTCTGACGATGGTAAATATACATTTACTTTAAACGAGGCAGTGTGCTATGTAGAGGGTAATTTTGCAAGATGTGTAAAGACAGATACAAGCCTTGTAAAACCAAGCACAGCTTACATTGAAACCGATTGCGGCGAAGAGCATACAATCAGACTTGAAAATAACACAGGAAAAACTCTCACAGCAGAGATTAGTCTTATGGATGAGTCGCTCATTACCTGTGAAAAATCAGTTACTATTCCTGACGGCGGAGTAGATTTTACCTTGAGAGCATCAAAGACAGCACCTAAAAAGGATGAGCCTGTACACATTACAATAAAAGACGGCGATTCTGTTTACTTTGACGGTGATGTAGTAATGTATATGGTATCTAAGATTTATATGGAGGCAAATGCTGCATTTAGTGAAGGCAAGGCTTGTATAAGAGTTACTTTGAGAAATACAAGTAATATCGATGCAAACGGCTATATAGAAGTTGTTAATCCTTCAGAACTTACAGAGCAAAGCAGACAGAAGGTCAGCATCCCGGCAGGTACTACAAAAGACTTTGACATTATTCTTGACGAAAGCTATACAGCACAAGATCTATATGCTATGGTACGCTTTGTTTCTGATGTTTCAGAAAGTAATCCTATATATACGGATAAGATATTCAATTTTGAGTATGCATCAAAGGCGTTAAAAGCTCCTACCATTGACGGCGACTTGTCTGATTGGGACAGAGGCTGGATTCATATGAATAATGTTCAGAACTACAAGGAGTATATAGGTTACTTCAAATCATACGATGGTATTAAAGATTTGAGTGCCGATGCTGCATTTATGTGGGATGAGGAAAACTTATACTTTGCTGCGGAGGTTACAGATGATATCTTCTATTGCCAGGATACAACAGCAGCTCAGGCATGGATGTGCGACGGTATTCAGTTGGGATTTGCACTATATCCGGAGAAATTATTGCAAAGATATGATTTTGAGGAAATAATGCTTGTTCTTTTGGACGGCAAGCCCACCATATACAGACACAGGTCAAAATTCAGTCTTGATGACACTACGGTTGTTAATAACGCTGAAATTGCCATTACTCAAAATGAGGATAAAACCAAGACGTATTATGAATTTAAGTGTCCGTGGAATGACCTCATACCAAACTATGGCGGAATTAAAGCCGGCGATGATATGTTTGTAAGTATATGTATAAACGATAACGATGCTGAGGGCGGAAGATGCGGTGCTATGCTTTACGGCGGCGGTATTGAAGATACAAAAGACTTCAACAAATTTAAACGTATCTATATAAATGACAGATAAATCGGAGGTATAATATTATGAAAAAAATTATCAGCATTGTAATTGCTATTGTAATTTTGTCAACAATGCTCCTGCCAATGACATCATTGGCAGGGAATGTAGACGATATTTCATTCGTCAGAGAAAAAAATCAATATTTCTTTGAAGATTTTTCGGCTTATGATGGCACCAATATGGATAGTGCTAATTTGCAAAATGGCAAAAATATTGGTTACTATACCAGAAGCGTAGCTGTGGATGGTGTAAACGTTCCGAATGTTAAGCAGTATGTGTATGATGACGGAAACATTGCGGTAGCTCCCTATTTGAGCGGGCAGTCTTTCGTTTTGGTTGGACCAAGAGGTAAATCCTCAACAGGACAATACAACGAATATGACTTTATATTAGATAAAACTAATTTTGAGGACGCGGGCAACGCTCTCGTACTGAGTTACGATTTGTATGTCCCTTACTCCAGAAGTAACAAAACAACATTTTCCGCATATTTGGCATTTGGATATCAGGGTAAGGATTTTAATGGTCAGTCGGGTATTGCTAAAGGTCCGAAACTTGTAAACAGTTCGTCCGGTCAGAGTTTTACAGGTTGGAATAGTGAGCAAATCGTTGACGGAGCTCAGTATATTGTTAATGCTCAAGACAAGGGCGGCTCAACTATGAACATAAGCATTCCAAATGACGGAGGCAAATGGTTTGATATTGAAACCTTCGTGGTTTATGACGATGAGCAGAAGGCATATGTGTCATGGAATACTGTAGACGGCGAGCCAATCAGATGTACGACAGGTTCGTCTGAGGGCGAAATTGCAAAGCTTGTTGCAAAACCGACTGATGATATTCTTCCTAAACTAAAGGATGAGAGAAGAAATGTTTGGTTCCAGTTTGGTAACGGAACAGCTGAAGAAGATGGTTATGCTATAGATAATATTGCTATAAAACTGTATAACGGTTGTAAAATTGATAACTTTTTATCTTTATATCCCGACGAAACTACGATAGAAATTCCCGTTTACAATGGCTATGATTTTTCTGACGGTGCACCCGAGGAGATTAAGAGAGGCGTATTTTCAACAGAGGCTCTAAAAGCAGATAACGGAGTAACACTTACAAAATATGCCGCAGATGACAAGCTTCTTTTAAACGGAGAAAAAGTTACAGATTACAGTATATCTTCAAATAAAAATGTGGTAATACTTAATGATGTGGCAGAGAGAGACCCCGGCGAATGTATGATGCTTGAGATGAATGGACTTGAGTCTGCGGACGGCAAGGTATTAAACAACAGAATGTTTATAGCACCGTCTGAAAACTTTAAAGGAATTGTAGACAAGCATTTCTTTGATGTAAGCGGAGTGGAGATTGCAGTTGATGATATAAATAATATATCTCCTGCAACAGCTACAATTGAGCTGGAATTAATTGGAGTAAGCAGTGCTGTTATTAAAAACGCGGACAATACTGCAACTTGGACTGCTGATAATGGTGTATTTGACTTTACTTCTGTTCCGCTCAGAACAAATACAGAATATACAATTTACTTAGACGGCGAAGAATATACCAAATTTAAAACAGTGGAAAACGGTTCCCTTACATTCGGCAATTTTACAAAGAGTTCCGATGCCGTAAATGTTAAATACACCAACACATTCGACGATGATCGGACTGTCTATGCGATTGTTATGAATTTTGATGAAAACGGCAGATATATTGCAGGTAATGTAGCTCCAAAGACACTTGCCGGAACTTCAAGCAGTACTGTTACTGTAGATTTAAACAGTGTTTCCGGTACTTCTTACAGCAAGGTTGTAATTGTAGACGGATTACAGACTTTAAACGCATTTACAGATGTATATTCCACGAACGGCAATAACATCGTTTCTGAAAAAGCTGAAGCTTCAAATGCTTTAGAGTCAGAGAATTTTGATAATAATGGTTCGGTTGTTGTAAAGGGTAATCTTGGAAGCGGTGAAACCCAGAGAGTTACAGCTGTACTTATAGACGCAGAAGGGAATTTCGTATATGCTAATGATGTAAAGTCTGCAAATGACGGCTCGTATATTTTTAGTATTGATATGACAAGCGATATTGCTACAGGTACATACTATTTATATGTTGCGGCAGACGGAAAAGTTTTTGAGAAGGGAAAAGAGATACACTATTCAAAGGATGCAAGTACTGCCATTGCACTTGTAAATAAGGCACAGACTAAAGAAGAGCTTGCGGATATAATTAAAAAGAATCAGGCAGATCTTGAATTCTATTATGATGAATACTATGCTCATTTCACCGAAAGCGAACAAGTTATGGTAGCATCAATTTTAATCGGTGAAAAAGAAGACTTAAAAAAATCTAACGGTATTGGATTTGTTACCACTGACAAAAACGCGGCAACAAGTGCCTTTAGAAAAGCGGTTATCGTTGCGGCTGTATCTGCCGGCTCTATCAGCAGTTATACTGAGATGGAAGCTAAAATCCAACAGCTTGGCAGCGGCATATTGTATGAATGGGTAAATGAAAACGGCAGCAAAGATATATCTTCTGATTTGAAAAAGAAATGGCAGGCGGGTATTATTTCACGCCTAAATGGTGCAGAGTTTGCAACGACAAGCGACTTCATTAATAAGGTATATGCCGCACTCCTATTTGAATGCATAGCAGATGCTGACGGGCATGGTAATATTATGGATATGATTAATGACTATATTGATGGAGGCTATATAAGAGGACTTGACAAAAAATATATTACTCCATATGTTTGTAAAAAACTTGTAGGAAATAATTATACAGGTTTTGAATACTCAATTCTTGCAAAGGATATAAAAAAATATTATGCTGACGAGATTGCTGATGACAACACGGAAAACAGGCCCTCGGGAGGTAGAGGCGGTAGTTTTACCGTTTCAGGTAATACATTAAGCACTCCGGCAACTATTGATGAACAGAATGCTAGCAATGAGATTTTTAACGATATAAGCGATTCGTGGGCTAAGGATATAATAATTGAGCTTGCAAGTAAAAAAATTATTTCCGGCAAGGACAACGGAAAATTTGCTCCTTCTGACAATATTACAAGAGAAGAATTTACGGCAATTATAGTAAGAATGTTAGGAATTAACGCTAAAACAGATGCTTCTGTTAATTTTGTCGATGTAAAACCTGGCGACTGGTATTATGATTCTGTAAGAATTGCATATCAGCATGGAATTATAAATGGAATAAGTTTTTCGGAATTTGGTGCAGGTGCTAATATCAGTCGACAGGATATGGCTGTTATTCTTAAAAATTCCCTTGATTTGCAAGAAATCAGTTATGAAATTTCATCATCGGATTTTGATGATGAAGAACAGATTGCAGAGTATGCAAAGGATGCGGTAGACGTTCTTTCATCTGTAAGAGTGATACACGGTTATGAGGACGGTCGCTTTAGACCTAATGGGTTGGCTACAAGAGCAGAAGCTGCAAAAGTAATTTATGAAGTAATGCAGTTGCTCAACAAATAATCAGACTTTAAAAAGGAAGTGAACTTGAATGAAGAAAATAATTGCATTACTTTTAGTGTTTTCACTAATCATACCCGGTATGATTATGCCTTCGTTTGCAGTGGAGGTCACAAATGAACATTACGGTGAGGATATTATCAATGAGCTTGAAATACTAAAACATCTCAATATAGCGGAACAAGATACAGACCTTTCGAAAAAAGTTACAAGAAAAGAGTTTGCAGAGTATATCGGAAAAATGTTAAACCTTGGTACACAAGGACGGACAAACCGTGTTTATTTTACAGATGTACCCTCCGGCAGTATTATAAATGACTTGGTAGAGCTTGGAATATTTAACGGTACTGTTGCGGAAACTTTTTCACCCAACGATGAGATTGTGCTTTCACACGCTTGTGTGGCTCTTGTAAGAGCTTTAGGCTATGTTTACAATGACTCAGACAGTGAGAATATTTATCAGACTATTGTAAGACGTTTAGATATTGACGAAGATGTAGTATATGATGACGGAGCTACAAACCGTAATATACTCATTATGATTTACAACACCCTGATGACAGCTGTAGCAGAACCATCATATGAAAGAGATAAGTCTGGTGTATGGTCACACAATGTGAAGTGGCGGAAAGATGGTCAATCGCTTATTGAAAATGTATTTGATGCTTATGTTATTGATGATGGCATTGTAACAGAGACTTACATTTCAAGTCTTAGCGGTGCCGGTACAATAAGCAAGGATGAAATTAAAATTGACAAAAAAACATATAAATGCCAAATTCCCGAAGCTGCCGAACTGATCGGTCAGCATATAAATGCACTTGTTTCAACTAAAGAAAATATTGAAGAAGTTATTTACATTTCAGCTGATGAAACAGAAAACGACACTATTGCAATAGATGCAGACGATATTGGCTCTTTTGACGATTATTGTCTTACATATTATGACGAAAACGACAAGGAACGTGAAGTAAAGTTTGAAACTACTATGTCGCTTATTTACAATGGTGTTGCAGAGAGCAAAAACATTAAAAAGTTTTTTGAATTAAAAGAGGGTACGGTAAAGTGTGTTAAAGGTCGTGATAACCTTTACAGCGTGGCAATAATAACGGAATTTGTAAATGTACGTGTAGCTAAAGCGGCAAACCTCCATGACTTGATTATTTACACTGAATCTGTACCTCCGTACAACGCACTTTGCTTTGATGATGCAAGCGATACTTTTAAGAAAGTATATCTTGCAAGCAATGGTACTGAAGTAGGAGCAACAGTTCTGGTTGCCAGAGATATTCTTTCGGTTATTCGGTCTACTAACGGAAAATACATTAAGGCTTATATTTGCACAGAAACTGTAAAAGGAAAATTAGAATCCATAAGCAATGCGGTTAATAAAATTTACACAATAAACGGCAAAGAATATGAAGCAGCTCCCGGATTTGACCCATTGGATAAATATAAACTCGGGGACAATGTAGAGTATATTCTTGATGCAACAGGCAGGCTTGCAGCTGTTTCAAATGCAAATACAACAGGTGATAAAACTGTAGGTTACTTGTACCAGATGAGTAAGAATGATTATGCTTTCGACGATGTTAAGCTCAAAATATATACTCAGAACAAAGAACACAAAATTTTTGAATGTGCTGACAAGGTACAAATTGACGGTGTTAGTGTAAATAAGAAAGATATCCGTAGAGTTTTAGGCAACGGTTCAGGCGAACTGAAGAGAACTGTGGTTTTCTTTGAAACAAACAGCGAGGGTAAACTGGTTTACATAGATACACCGGCCGCTTCAAAAGATGATAGAGAGAGCAGTAACTCACTATGGATATATGAAAAGGAAGGGAATTTCAAATTTGATGATACAAATAAGATGTTTTATCCCAAATATCCGTTGTGGTATGATACTTTCATCTTCTGCATACCAAGTGAAGACGACTTATATCCCGAGGAACTGTCATTTGATGTATATATGGACAAAACAGGACCATTTGTATCCAAAGCGAATTACAGGGTTTCTATGTATAAATTTTCTGATGACACTCCTTTTGTTGATGTAATTACTTACGATTGCGGAGATAGGTATACAGGTGAAATCTTAAGTTTGGACAAAGTAATGCTTGTCGAAGGAATAAAGCAAGTAATTGATGAGGATGGTGTTGGCGTATACGTTATATGCGGTGCTGAGAATGGTACATACAAGGAATACAGAGTTGAAAACGGAGTTGACATATCAAACATTGGAGAAGGAGATATCATACGCACCGGAAGAAATGGCAGAGGATATGTTTCAATAAAACCCGAACTTGTATATGATTACAGTGAAGACAAGAAAAGCTGGCCGGGATTTGCAAGTGCTTCTTATGATTCTAATGGACGATTTACATTAGGGTATATTGAAGATATATATCACTACAATGTTGGCGGTACAAACAACGGAAGAATGAGTGCCGTGAGCGTATCTACTGTACCGGGCGGTGAAATTGAAGAAATGTATCTTTTAGATACAAACTCCAACAATTTTATGATTTATGACAGCCTCAAAAGAGATTACAAAGTATATGTAGGCAGCATAAATGAGGCTGTATCTAATGATTTAAATACAGGCGAACCATCTAAAATATTTATACACGTAAACGGTACAAATGTTGTAAATGTAATTATATACAGATAAAGTTTTAATGCAGAGTTGTCTAAATAAATTAAATGTATATCATAAATTAAAGGGCATCCCAAAGTAAAAGATGCCCTTTAAATGATATTTTTATTTTTTAAAATTGTATTATGGATGTTAATTGAATATTCCAATGAAGTGTTTTATTTTATATTTGAGCATTATATAAAAATTCGAATTCTATCCGTGAATGGTACGGAGTGTTTACAATATAGCAGATAATTTTCAATTGGGTATTTTATTCAAAATAGAACCATAAAATTACTATTTGTACAGATAGTAATGGGAGGTAACCTATTTTTTATTTTAAAATATGGTGAACAGCTAAAACCATTTGACCTTTATAGGAGGAGATTATTATGAAAAAAATTAGTTGGATACTTTCGCTTGTATTAATATTTGGTTTATTTGCCGAACAGAGTGTGTCAGCAAAGTATTTTTCGGAAGTTTCGTTCAAAAAGTATGATAATGCGTATTTCTTTGATGATTTTTCTAAATACGACGGGACAAACATTGGCGGTGATTTGCAAACAAACAGCATTGGCTACTACGCAATAAATGCCGCAAGATATGTATATGGCGAAAAAAACAGTAATTATGCTGTTATGCCTAAAGCTACATACAGTACCCCCAGTGATAACAAAAATTACACAGCACTTGTTTTCGATGGCCCACGGGGAGGCTGGTTTGAGGATCTCAGTGCACAACCTCCGATTGCTGCCAGCCCTAACGGATTTCGGTTTAATATTGACAAGGAACACTTTGAAGATGCCGGTGTTGCTCTTGTTTTCAGCTATGATGCTTACATCCCATATGACAGAAAAGATAATGTTATAGTAGAAAGTTATATAGGCAGCAGCGTTGACGGCGGTTTGACATATAATCGCTGGTTAGCCCTAGGCGGAAAACTTAAGAGCGATTCAAGCGGTCAGAATATTATTGGATATAACGCATCAAAAATCGTAGACGGAACAACAAGTAATGCTCTTAATTTAATTACTTCAACAGGTACTCCTCAGATTGATTTAAAACTAACATCATCTGAGTCTGGAAGATGGGTTAATATGCAGACTGTACTTTCATACGATGATGCGACCAAGTCTTATATTTCCTGGAATTTGGTTGACGGTGAGCCAATAAAGCAAACTACCGGCTCGGGTGCAGGCGAAATCGCAAAAATTATTGCAACTCCTACCGCTGAGTATCTTGAAGCCATTCAAAACAGAGAATGCTTGTCTTTTAATATCGGTGCACGATACGCAACAGAAGGAAAACCGGTGGCGGTTGATAATGTTGCAATGTATCTTTTTAAATCAGCAGAGGCTCAGGACGGAAAAATAGACGGTAAGACAATTACCATCCCTTTTACAAACGGATATAACTATATTTCATCAATTAATCCGCCAAATCAAGTTACCAAAGGCTGGATTAATACTGATACGGCAAGTAATGTAAAGGTTTATTTAGATGATAAATTAGTAGATGGAACAACAACGGTTACAGACGGTAATGTCCTTAAAATTCTTCTTTCCGTGGAACCTTCTGAAGGACAACGTTTAAAAATTGTCCTTGAGGGCGTCGAAGATATTGCGGGTAATCAAGTAAAACCGGATAATAGGTCATATTCAATAACAAAGCCTGTTATTACAAGTCAATCTAAAGTGGCACCGTTTTCCATTTTCGAAAAAAGTGAGGGTGTACATTATATTGTAAATATAGATTCCGGAACATACACAGTTAAAGACTATTTTGGTGAAATAGTAAAAAGCAGTGAATTTTCCAACGGAAAAATAGATATCGCAAACCTTAATTTAGGAAGATTTGAAATTACTGTAAATGACGGTATATGCGAAACAAGCGGCGGTTTTTCTGTTGTGCCTGATGTGGATACAAGACGCGATAGTTCAGAGAGCTGATTTGCATTTTCGGCAATGGCATCCCACACTCCAACCAGTCAAAATTATGAATCTGTTTACGCAAAAACAATAAAACTTGCCGGAGTTCATTATGTAAGGGAATTTTGCAACGCAGACGAAGTAGATGAACTAACAAGCGGAGGTTCAAAAAGGTACAGAAAACTTCTT
>CACYTW010000008.1 GCA_902777435.1 uncultured Ruminococcus sp.
TATGAGGAGATTATATGCGACGCTAATAATTTATATAAAGCTTACAAAGCTTCTGTAAAATGTAGCAAATGGAAAGAAAGCACTCAAAGATTTATGATGAATTTTCTTAATTATATTTTTGATATACAAGAAGATTTGTCGAACAGAACACTTACAAATGGTCCAGTTAAAGAATTTTCAATATCAGAAAGAGGTAGACTCAGATCCATAACAAGCATAACCCCAAGCGATAGGATTGTTCGTCATGTTTTGTGTGACGAAGTGTTAATTCCCGCAGTTGAAAAGAAATTGATATATGATAATAGTGCATCAATAAAAGGACGCGGAATATCCCATCAACGAGAGCGATTTGAAGTCCATCTTCAAAAGTATTACAGGAAATATGGAAATGAGGGCTATATTCTTTTTGGTGATTTTACTAAATTTTACGACAATATTATTCACGAGTTAGCAAAGAAAGAATTGTTGAGGCTATTTGATAATGATGAATTTATCGACTGGCTTTTAACACTTATATTTGATAGTTTTAAAGTAGATGTTTCATATATGTCGGACGATGAATATTCGTCCTGTTTGTATGATACATTTAACAAATTAGATTATCGAAAAATACCCAAAAACCTTTTAACGGGCGAAAAATGGATGGCTAAGTCAGTGAATATCGGCGACCAGCTATCACAAGTAATCGGGATATATTATCCATATAGAATCGACAATTATGTAAAGTACGTACGAAGTCAAAAATTCTACGGACGATATATGGACGATTGGTATATAATGAGTCCGAGTAAAGAGGAATTGGAGGATTTATTGAAAAATATTCGCAAAATAGCATTCGATTACGGCATTCACGTTAATGAAAAGAAAACTCGTATAGTTAAAATTTCAAGTACGTACAAATTTCTGCAAGTTAAATACACTCTTACGGATAGTGGTAAGATTATACGGCGTATAAATCCCGAAAGGGTCACGGCTATGCGTAGAAAATTAAAGAAAATGTCAGTAAAAGTTAAGGTGGGAGAAATACCGGAAGAATATTTGGAAAATATGTTTCGTAGTTGGATGGGTGCATTTTATAAAATTATGTCCAAACAACAACGAAAAAATCTCATTCTTCTTTACGAAGACTTACTTAACAAAAACATCACAATAATAAATAAAAAGTTAATTATCTCTGATAAGTAACCACAAAACTGACGGGAGGATAACATATGGAATCTTGGGTACAAATAATACTCACGGTTTTTAGCTCGGTTTTAGCGTCTTCCGGGCTGTGGGCTTACATAGTAAAAAGAGCAGAGAAAAAAGATATAAAAACGCAAATGCTTATTGGACTGGGACACGACCGCATTATGTATTTGGGGATGTGTTATATCGAAAGAGGGTGGATTACTCAAGATGAATATGAAAACCTCTATGAATATCTCTATAAACCATATGAATTGATGGGCGGTAACGGCTCAGCAAAACGAATTATGAAGGAAGTTGAAAAACTACCAATTCATAAAAGTAATTATGAACAGAATGGAGGCAATGAATGATGAGTAATAAAACTTACGATGTGCTTAAATGGATTGCAATGTATTTGCTGCCGGCAGTAGGCACCCTGTATTTTGCTCTCGCAGGTATTTGGAACTTGCCATACGGTGAGCAAATAGTTGGTACAATTACAGCTGTCGACACATTCCTCGGAGTGATTTTAGGCATTAGCTCAGTTCAATACAATAAGGGAAATAAGCAGTAAACCGTAGCAGGTGCAAGTGTAGAAATTTAGTTTATTTCTTGATTATTCCTACATTTTGCACCTAAAACGGCGTGATTACAGGCTTTGCAGTTTCTATGATAAAATATTCTGTTTTATGGGCAGGAAGAGCCGCATTTTGGCTTTCCTGCCTAATTATAATTTGCGCCATATCAAGGGCGGTCTTGTAAAAAGAAAGTGAATTTTACACTTGACATAGTGGAAAATTTGTGCTACCCGAGCCTACCCGCATATATAATGGATACCTCATTTTCAATTGGTATTTTTCGTGGGGACAATGTGCCATTTTGCATACAATGCCTTGTGCTTTCATATTTGTATTATCTTTCCTTTTATTTTAAAAAGTCATTATTTTGAAATAATTTCCTATATAAATATCATTATAGTTAAAGCTTTTATATATTGTTTATGATATAATCAAATTGAAATGGGATTATAGACTTATATACAAAATTTAAATTTTTTTATGTTATTTTTGTTATTAAATAACAAAATGTTCTGAAATATATGAGAAAAATATTAAAAAGGTTTGTAAAGGTATAAATTAAGTCTATATCAAAATACAAAAGTTTAATATCTATATGCATTAAGTGTTTGTTTATACATACTTAAAGAATATTCTTAAATAATGAAAACAAAGCTGGAGGAACTGAATAAATGGCGGATATGAAAGCAAAGAGGATAGAAAAGATTATATCGGAAATTGAGTTAATAAGACGAACGGAAATAGGAACAATACCTGCAAAATATATAGAGTGTGGATATAAGGCTGATAACGAGCTGCCGATAGTGACAGATGAATGGAAGGATTTTGACGAAAACACGATTATCGGCGGTTTGGATAATCATTGCTGGATATATTTCGAGATAAAAACACCTAAAAGTGTCAGCGAGTATAATCAATTCAGATTAAAATTATTGAGCGGATACAGCGGAACTTTTAATGCGAGCAGAAATCCACAATGTATTATGTACATAAACGGAAAGCTGGTTCAAGGACTTGACTTAAATCACGATGAGTATATATTAGAACCTGAAACGGAGTATAAAATATATCTTTATTATTATTCGGGTATGTTCAGTGAAAAATACAATATGAAAATATCACTGGTTCAAGCCGATGCAAGGATAGAAAAGCTTTATTATGATTTTAAGATTCCGTTTGACGCATCAGAAATGTTTGATGCTGAAGATTATCAGCATATCGAAACAATAAAGCATCTCAACATTGCGACTAACTTCCTTGATTTCACCGAACCGTTCAGTGATAGATTTTTCGACGGAGCGGCAAAGGCGTGTGATTATCTTGACAATAACTATTACGGTAAATATGCATCGCACGAAGCAACTGTCGATTGTATAGGGCATACACATATTGACGTTGCTTGGATGTGGACATATGCGCAAACAAAAGAAAAGGCACAGCGCAGCTTTTCGATAGTGGTTGAGCTAATGAAAAGATATCCTGAATATAAATTTACCATTTCACAGCCGCAGTTGCTTGAATATTTAAAAGAAGAAGCGCCGTCTGTCTATGCGGATATAAAAGAGCTTGTAAAGCAAGGCAGAATTGATATAGAGGGAGCAATGTGGGTTGAACCCGATTGCAATTTGCCGTCGGGCGAGAGCCTTGTCCGCCAGATAATATGGGGGAAGAAATTCATAAAAGACGAATTCGGGCTGGACAGCAAGATTTTGTGGCTGCCTGATGTGTTCGGCTATTCCGCGGCAATTCCACAGATTTTAAATAAGAGCGGTGTCGATAAATTTGTAACATCTAAAATAGGCTGGAACGAGTTTAATCAAATTCCGTATGACTTGTTTAAGTGGGTAGGCGTGGACGGAACGGAAGTGTCAACTCACTTTATGACTTGTCGTGATGAAGGCTGGGATAATTTGAGGGCTACTACCTATGTCGGAAAGATTAATCCAGCTTATGTACAGGGAACATGGGACAGACAGCAGCAAAAGGAATATACCGATGAGGTGTTTATGACATACGGTTACGGTGACGGTGGCGGAGGACCGACGGAGGAAATGCTTGAAATGCAGCGCAGATTACACCGTGGAGTTATCGGCGTTCCCAAAACAGAAATGATGACGGCAACTGAGAGCCTTAACAGAATAGAAGAAAAGTTTGAAAAAAATATCAAAAAAATCGGAAAAACACCAACGTGGAAAGGCGAATTGTATCTTGAATTTCACCGCGGAACATATACGGCGGTCGGAAAGGTAAAGAGGTATAACAGAAAGACAGAGTTTATGCTGCACAATGCTGAGGTTTTATCTGTCTTGAATATGCTTAAAGCCAATGGCACATATGATACAGAGAGAATAAACAAGGTATGGAAAACTGTACTTTTGAATCAATTCCACGATGTTATACCCGGTTCGTCAATTCACGCCGTATATGATGATGTTTTTGAAATGTACGAAAATGCACAAAAGAGCATTAAGACAGTAACGGACAGTGCAATTGATGCGATAGCACAAAATATAAAAGGCGAAAACAAAACCGTTGTTTTCAATCCTAACGGGTTTAAAGTAACAGACGTTGTAAAATGCGGTGATAAATACATAACCGTAAAAGATATTCCGCCAATGGGATGGAGTGTAATAGATAAAGCTGATGAAGTATGTACAGTAAGTGTAGCGGATAAGGCAATAGAAAATAAATTTTATAAAGTAGTATTCGATGAAGATTTTGACATAATATCAATTTATGACAAAAGAGAGGACAGAGAGGTTGTACGAACAGGCAAGAAAGCAAATGAGTTAATTATGTATGAGGACTTGCCGTATTCATACGATGCGTGGGAGCTCAGCGTTTATCACAAGGATAAAAAGTATAAGATTGATGAGGTTGTATCATATAAGTCGATATCAGAGGGTGCAAGAGCAGGGTTTGAAGTGGTTAAGAGATTCAGAAACTCAACTATTACACAAAGGATATATTTGTACAATGAACTTGACAGAATTGATTTTGATACGGTAATAGACTGGCATTTAAGACACATTATAGTAAAAGCAGCTTTCCCTGTAGATGTAAACACGAATAAAGCAACATATGAGATACAATTCGGAAACATAGAACGTTCTCACACAGAGAATACAAGCTGGGATGTTGCCAAGTTTGAAACCTGTGCACATAAGTGGGCAGATATATCGGATAACGGCTACGGAATGGCATTGATGAATGACTGCAAGTACGGCTACAGTGTTGTTGATGACTCAACCTTACAGCTTTCACTGCTGAGAAGCGGTAACAGCTCTTCGGAGGAAGTAAATGATCAGGGCGAACACATTATGTCATATTCGATTATTCCGCATAGGGGCAGTTATATTGACGGCGAAATAGTTAAACGCGCATATGCGTTTAACAATCCGATGACTGCAAGGAAAATTAATAATTCTGACGGAGAATTGGAACAGATTTTTTCGCTTGTAAATACCGAGAGTGAAAATATAGTAATTGATACGGTTAAAAAAGCGGAAAACAACGATAATATAGTATTTAGATTATATGAGAGCCAAAACATAAAGGGCAAGGTTAAACTTTCATTTGGAGTCGATGTTAAAAAGCTATATCTTTGTGACCTGCTTGAAAACATTGAAAAAGAGATAGAGGTTAAGGATAACACGGCAGAACTTACGGTTAATAACTTTGAAATAGTAACGCTTATGGCGGAGCTTAGATAAAAATCAAAATTAATTAACGGGAAATGAACAGAGTATTAGATTTGAGAAAATTTTAAAAAGAAAACAGAAATTTATAATAAAAAAAGAAGGATGGTGTGAATTATGAAAAGATTATTGTCCCTTATTTTGTCCTATGTCATAATGCTTAGCGGTATTGCTTCATTAACGGTATTTGCCGAAAACGGCGATAGCGATAATGATAATACAATGAAGATTTTTGACAGCGAACAAAAAATCGGCAGAACGAGCGGAGGAAAGATAATCTCATACGATAAAGAGCATACAGAGGTATATGCTGCTGAACCGGGTAATACGATTTATTTCTATGCCGATAACACAGAGAATGTTGCGGCAGATATAATAAGTTTTGATTTCTGCCTAAATAACGACGGTGTATTCGGATATTTTGAGGTGTTTAACCCTGTTATAGATGAAACAAAATCGTTTCATGAAAATTACAAAAGAACGGTTTTTTTAAGTGATAAAAAATTTATGTATTTTAACACTTATGACGGTGGCGGCGCATCTGAGTCTGTAAGGAGCAAGGCTCCGGCATTAACAGCCGGGGAATGGAACCACTTTGATATTTGTGTTGATTATATAAATCACGTTGCAGCCATGTATTATAATGGAGAGTATCAAGGCGAAATAGCTTTTCCCGAATCATGTACTGCGAGCGGCGGTGTCAGGTATGTGAATGAAAACAAAGGAACGGATTCAATCGTATATTTGGACAATGTAAGGATGAATCATATAAAGCGTATGGGTGTTGATTTTGAGCTTGATGAGGATATCTCGTACCCGGATTCGTATAAATCGTTTGTGGATATTACAAACAACA
Organism: uncultured Ruminococcus sp.; assembly: GCA_902777435.1. Lineage (GTDB taxonomy): Bacteria > Bacillota > Clostridia > Monoglobales > Monoglobaceae > UMGS1820. Next base: position 6,303 of record CACYTW010000008.1, read on the forward strand.
ATTTGGGCAGCATTTTCTTTGACAGCAAGATAAGCTATAATCTTGAGTTTTCAAACAACTATGACAAAGATGCCGATTACCAAATAACCGTAAATATAATAAACGAAAATAAATATATAGAACAGACATTTAATAAAGAAGCTTCGTGCAAGGGGATGGAGAAGTCGTCTATACCCTTGGAGTTTGAAGTTAGGGATAAAGGCTTTTATACGTTAGAACTTAGAATCATAAATTCTGTAACGGGAAAAGAAACAGTTGAAAAGAAGGAATTTTCCGTAGCAACGCTGAACGAAGAGCCGAATGACAAATATGGTGTGTGTAACCATTTTAATGCATTCCATGGAATAGCCGAGGCGGACCGTAAGACCGAGCTATTGGCAAAAGCCGGATTTAGTATGCTGAGAGATGAGGCGAACTGGTCGGCTGTTGAAAAAACGGCAGGAGCATTAGAATTACCCGAAACAGAGGTAATAAAAAGAAATGCGGAAGATAAGGCTAATATGGGTGATTATGTATTGCTTTTGGGAGGGAATTATCCTATTTCGGGTGAAAAGACACCGAGAAGCCCCGAAGCGATAAGAAAGTTTGCGGAGTATGCCGGATTTATGGCAGAACATAACAAGGACAGAAAAGCTTGTTATGAGGTCTGGAACGAGTACAATCTTGGTGGGTTTAATCCTGATGGCGGAACGGTTTCGGATTATATTAATCTTTTAAAGGCAACGTATACAAAGGTAAAAAGTATAGACCCGGATGCAACGGTTTACGGTATGGGCGGTGTCACTTATGTTGCTAATCTTTATGATTGGATAGAGGAATTTTTACAGCTTGGCGGACAACAATATTGTGATGGATTATCAATTCATCCATATACACCATCAGGGACAGCGTATACGGCGTATGAGGTGTTTAATAAGTGTTATGACCTGTTTAAAAAGTACGGCTGTGAAGATAAAAAATTGTCTTTGTCTGAAATAGGTTGGACAAAATCTGATGAAGTGCAGCAGCAACAGGCAGATTATGAAATCCAATTTGCCACGATGGTAAACGACGAAGTAGATAATGTAATGTGGTATGTTTCTCAGATGAAGCAGTCCACAAGTATAAGCGAAAACAATTTTGGAATGATAAGAGCGTGGGATAAGAGTTGGGCTGCACCATACGAACCATATTCGGCAAGACCTGCATTTTTGGCTCATGCGAATTTTAATAAGCTTATGAACAAAGCGACCGATAAGAGAGAATTAAAAGCGGCGGACAGCGATATATCGGCGTTTGTTTATAAAACAAATGACGGTCAGGATATGATAATTTGTTGGAACAACGCACAATCTCAAAAGGATGTATCTATCAAGCTGAATACGGACGAAGTAAGCGTTTATAATATAAACGGTACAAAAAGCGATTATACACTGGCAGATAACACAATTTCACTTACTCTTGATAATTCGCCCAAGTACATAAAGGGCAATTTTACCGAGGCGGAATTTGTTGACACGCAATATTTTACAATCAGTGCAAAATCGGTGGAGACAACGCTTAACGATAAGATGTTGCTGAATTTGACAAATAAGTCGAACGAAGAAGCGAAAATCGAGATAGAGGCGCCGTTGAATATAACGGTTGAAAAGAATGACGGTTTTATTAACGGTAATGCGGAGCTTGTTTTGTCAACAGGAAACACAAAAATTGACGACAGTGCTGTAAAAATCAGAATTAAGTCGAGTGATGATAAAACGTTAAAAGAATACATCATTCCCATTACATATAAAGATACGGCTTCGGCGAGTGTTTTGGCTTCGTACTTCAGGTCGAGAAGGTGGCAGTATAACGTTAAGATAACAAATAATAAGACTGTGGAAAATATTTCAGGAAGGGTTGTTGTATCAAAGCCGGAAAATATTCCGATAAGTGAAAGAACAATTGAGTTCAGCGATATATCGCCGATGGCATCAAAGAATTTATATATAAACATCCCAAATAATCTTGTTGACGTTAAGACGAATTTTGAGGGTAAAGTTATCTTGTCGAATGGTGAAGAATATAAGCTGGAATCGGATATATATTTTTCATCAATAGTATATACGGATAACGCACCCAAAATTGACGGCGTTATAGAAAAGGATGAATGGTTCACAGAGGCGCCGTTTAAGCTTATCTACAAGAGTCAGGTTGTTCAAATCGAGGACTGGAGAGGAGTAGAGGATGTAGGTGGAAACGCGTATTGTATGTATGATAAGGACAGCTTTTATATTTGTGCGGAGATAACGGATAATCTTCTCGGTGATAATGATGAGCTAGAGCGTATTTGGGCGAATGACAGTATACAGTTTGCTTTTGCGCCCGAACGCATTAAAGGTGGAATCAGAACCGAGTACGGAATAGGTTTGGTAAACGGCGAAACTAAAATCGAAAGATATTCTTTTGTGACAGTCGACACGGGTATTACAGGGGTGCATGATAAACAAGAATTGTCCGCATTGCAATATGTGGTAAAGCGTGATGAAGAAAACAAGAAAACCATATATGAGGCAAAGGTTCCTTGGAGCGAAATATACGGAAAAGATTTTAATGTGTTCAGATATGACAGCCTGTATTTTTCGATGATTGTAAATGACAATGACGGAGAAGGAAGAAGAGGTTGGATTGAATTCTGTCCCGGAATCGGTGGATCAAAGGATCCGTCTCAATTTATTGATGTTCCGCTTTTGAAAAAAGGCAGAATGATAGGTATGTATTAACTGATATAGAACAAATCAATTTTATAAATACAAGGAGGATTATGATGAACAGTAAAAGCTTTAAAAGTAAACTTATTTCTTTAATCTCGGCTGCTGCGGTAATGCTTTCGGGGGCGATAGGTCTTGCACCGATAAATGCAGCGGCAGAGGTGCTTGCACCTCAGGAAATTCCGCCAGCCGACGGAGAAATAGTAAAGTTTGTCGATTTTGAATCTGCAAAGGAATTCGCCGGCGTTTACTCGGCACAGGTTGACAGCGGTAATGAATTGTACGGAAAGTCGCTTGAAGTATTCCCGTCGGAGGGTATTGTTTTTAACGATTTATACGTAGGGGCGTTAGCGGGAAGGCTTAATAAAGACGCATATGTTTTAAGCTTTGATTTTATGGCGCCGCAGACAGACCACATTTTTAAAATGATTCTCAGAGATACAGCAGATAAGGATATATCATCTGTTTATTTTGAGCATAACGGAAAGATCGTAATAGCTCAAAACGGTCAGACGCCGTATAATCTTGCAAAGGGCGCAACATACAGCGGAAGCCTCGGCTTTAAAGAGGTTGGCTATTATGACGCAGGAGGTTGGCATAACCTTACCGTTGAGGTTCGTCCCAACGGCGGCGGCAGAAATATCACGATGAAGTGGTATTATGACGGAGAGTTTGTGATGGATGCCGATACATCAAATGTAAATATTGATTCGTTAAAGAACGCTAACGGTATAATGCGCAACATATATATCGGCTCTCAGAAAAACGGAATGAGTATGGCTGAAGGCGAAAAATTGGAATATGACGGTACTGAGAAAATGTATTTTGACAACTTCTGTTTCTCAACGTATCCTGAAAACAGCTTTTACGCACAGTCGGCAGGCAACGGAAACAGAATTAATATCAACTTTACGGAGGGGCTTTCGCCGGAGGCAAATTTGTCAAATGTAACCATCAGAAATACGGAAACAGGGCAAACGGTCGGAATATCGGATATACAAAGCGGCGTCAGCAGCATGATCGTAAACACGCGCGAGCCGCTTGAGCCGTCGGTTGAATACTGTGTTGAGCTTGACAACAGTATAATAAGCTGTATGGACAGAACTCTTTTGACAAACATATATTTTACGACTTCCGCTGCCGATAAGGTCGAACCGGATGTACTGGTCTATGACGGAAGTGCCGATAAATACGAAAATAAAAATTCGTCCTTCGAGGTAAGAACTCCAAGCACCGGGTATGACGGCTCGAGCTTTATCGTGAATATGGATGTCACTGTCCAAAACCCGAAGTCAAATGCGTTCTCACTCTATTTGAGAGATAATACCGGCAAGATGCTTTTATCCGGCAAAACCTGCGATGATATGGGAGATTTTGCAACATATATGCACGATGCGCCATGGCTTGATAGCGCTGAGGTAAAGAACGATAATTCAAACTATTTTCACGCAGTTGACGCTTTCTCAAGCGGAATAAAGAGAAAAGTGACATATACGCTGGATGCGGAAAAAAGAACGGTCGGATTTTATATAGATGATGTGCTTATAGGTGAGAGAGTACTTAAAGAAAGCGAAAGCGCAAAGACGATGAATCCGGGAAATATATATGTAGGTGTTAATACCGCAAAATCGGAGAATATAAGTGTCAATATTGAAAATGTATCGGTTTATACAATAAAAAGTCCTAAAAAACCAAGCAAATTCCGTACCTTCAACAGAAACGGAGTTGAGTGTGAGCCGTTTACGGATAAGACCTTATCCAACGCAAAATCGGCAAGATTGTATTTTAACTGCGATGTTTATCCGGACAGCATAACGGATGAAACAGTTTTAATTAATGATTCATATGGAGATGCTGCCTCCTATACAATCGGCGATTACAGCACAGAGGGTAAATATGTTGATATTGTGTTTGACGAATTTTTGACCAAGGGTGAAACATATACGGTCAGTGTAATAGGAATAAAGGACTCTAACGGAAATGTGATAGGCGATTATTCAACTGAATTTACAGTAAATCAAGCGTCGGATTTTTATATCAGTAACATTAAGCTGATAAACGGAACTGAGGTATTTGATCCGGCAACGGCCGTCGGCACGGTTTATATAGAAGCGGATATGGTGAATACCGAGGATTTTGACAAGACCTTGAATGTGGTTTTGTTTGCGGAGAAGAACGGTCAGCTTGTAGACGTGAGCGAAAAAGAAGCTGTTGCTTATGCAAATTCGGATACATATATTTCAAACGATCAAGAAATCAACGTGTCGGGAGCGGATTATATCAAGGCGGTATTTTTGGATGCGGAGACAGGCGTTCCTTATGATAACGAAATCAGCATAGGTACAAGAACTGCAGGGGACGATGCGAATAAAGACGGATTTTATAACAGCTTTGAAAAGCAGTACGCAGAAAAGGCAGACTGCAGGTATTTCGCAAAGGTTTATCTTCCGACACAGAGCGAAAGCACTGAGCCTTCCGCTGTTGCATATTACAGCGGCAATGCGGATGAAAACGGAAAAATCGCATTTGATTTCAGAATTGGAACGGACGCCTTGTCGGGTGAGTATAAGGTGACGGGAATGTTCTCGGACGGAACGGTAATAGATGAGAGTATCCCTATCTCAAATCCAATCGAAGCGGACACCTTGACGCAAGAAATATGCGACAGTGTGAAAGACGAGGACAAAGACACTGCTATAGGAAAGATAAAAGGAATAATAGAGAGCAGAACATATGCAATGTCGATTGAGCTTAAAGCCTTTGATAAGCTTGACACAAGTGCAGCGGCAGAAATCGTTTATAACGATATTAACTCAAGGTCTAATAAGTCGGCAACCACCGATGAAATGAAGTTTATCATTAACAAAGCAGTATATATAGAGGGAATCCGTAGCGGCAGTGTTGAAAATATCTATGATATTTCAAATCAGCTTGCCCTTGGGAACACAAGAATAAACCGTTTTAAAGAGTATTCGTTTAATAATGACGCTTTTGCAAAGAGTGTAACAGCAGGAATAAAAGGCTATAAAATAAAATCATTTGGTGATTTTGAGAGTGCGCTGTATGAACAATTTGTGCTTAAAACCGTTAAAAACCCTGACGGAACAGACAATCTTAAGCAGGTTATGAACGAGTTTAGCAATGAAATCGGAGTATCCAAGGATATGTCATCGTCGGTATATGTGGCAATAAAGAATAATGCATATAATAATTATTCCGAGCTGAAAAAAGCGGTCGATTCCGCAAAAGATAGCGGAGGCGGCGGTGTGAACCGCGGCGGTGGCGGCGGAAATGCCGGTATAAGAGATGTAACCGTTTCGACGGATTTAAACAGCGAGAATGAGGCGCAGGAGATAAGTAAAAATATATTTGACGATATTGATGATGTTGAATGGGCAAAAGAAGCGATTGTATATCTTGCTGAAAGAAAGATAATAAATGGAGTCGGAGGCGGCAAGTTTGCACCCAACGATTTAGTTACAAGAGCCGAAATGGCAAAAATGATAGCAGGTGTATTTTTGACTGAATTTGACGGCGGCGAAAATCCGTTCAGTGATGTTAATGAGTCGGATTGGAGCTGTGAATATATCAAAAAAGCTTATTCGGCGGGTGTAATCAGCGGATATGAGGACGGAAGCTTCAGACCGAATGACGCAATAACACGTCAGGATGCGGCGGTTATGCTCTATCGTGCGGCGAAGCAGTTTAATATAGAATTTTATGCCGAGCTTACCAAATACTTTTCCGATGAGGATGAGTTTGCCGATTACGCAGCGGAGGCAATATCAAATATGTACAATATGGGATTTATAAGCGGTGTAGGCGAAAATAAATTCGCTCCGAATGAAAAAACAACTCGTGCGCAAACAGCGAAAATCATTTATGCGATGATTCAGATGTAAGTGCAACGGGAAATAAAAATACAAATCCTAATGTAACGAATAAAATATTAAATGAATCGAGGGACTTAAATGAAAAATAACAAAAAATCATTACTCAAAATCTTATCGGTTGTCACAGTTGCGGTGATTTTTGTAAGCTCATTTACAGGCGTCAGCACATTTGCTTATACGCCGTCAATGGAGGACGAAAGTGTATATGGTCTTTTAAAGCAGTTAAACATCATCGATACAACGGTTGACCCGGCTGACGGAATGGTGACAAGGGAAAATTTTGCGGTGTACGTTGCCAATATGCTGAATATAGGTGAATCGGCAACGGATAAAAGATACTTTGCCGATGTTGAAAATACAGCGTATTCGTCAAAGGCTGTAAATACCCTTGCGGAAAGGGGAATTATATCCGCATCACCTGATAAGTATTTTAACCCGGGAACAAAAATAACTATGTCAGAAGCAATTAAAATGCTTGTTTGCGCAATCGGTGGAAAGAATTATGCAGAGGCAAAGGGCGGTTATCCCTACGGATACAATTCCGTTGCCCGAGAGCTTGGAATATACAGCGGCTCTGATTCGGAAACGATTACAACAGCAGTGGCGGCATCACTTATATATAAGACAATGACCGTTCCGATGGTGGATTATGACACGATATCGAGTGACAGCATATCCTATAAAAAGTCGGATGAAAACATTCTTTCTATGTATTGGAACATAGCGTACAGCGAGGGTGTTGTAACCTCGGTGTACGGCATAACAATAAGCGGTTCGGAGGCAAACAACAAAGATGAAATAGCAATCGATGGCAAGCTGTATAAATCCGTGATTGATATGGGCGATACAACCGAAATCATAGGCGAATACATAAATTATTTTTATTATGATAAGGATGACAATTCGGATAAGCAGATTATGTTCATCGCAAAGAATGATAACAGCGGACGAGAAAGACTTTGTATAGATATTGATGATTTTAAGGGATATACCGAAAACGAAATAACATACTATGACCCCAAAAATGACGGAAAGACCATAAAGCAAAGCCTTGGCGCACACAAGCTTTTATATAACGGCGTTGAGCTTGGCTCTGATGTAAGCAAAACTATGCAATCATTAAATAAAGGCTTTATATACTTGGTTGACGTAAATTCCGATAAAATATACGATACGGTTATTGTATTTGACTTTTCCAACTTTTATGTATCGGCAAAGACAAACGATATTTTGTATAATAAGCTTGAAACCAATGCATATGCTGATATGAATAAAGCGGATTTTCTGTCTATTCAAGATACTGACGGCAACGTTCTGACAAAAGATGAAATAGCGGCAGGTATGCTTTTGTCGATGGCAAAGTCCAAGGATGAAAAAAGTATTTGGATTTACAAGTCCAATGTGGAGTTCAGCGGAGCGGTTCAGTTGATAAGCACCGCGGATAAGGAAATAAAGATAGACGATAATACTTATAAGATAGATGCATCATACGCAGATATGCTTTTGACAAGTATTAATCCCGGTGATACAAGCTTCTTTATACTCGACAAGTTCGGAAAGATTGGATACGCATCGGTTGAATCATCTGATGATATGAAATTCGGATATATTATAGCGTACAATATGAGCGGTGCGTTTAATGATGAGCTTAAAATAAGGATGCTCAATGATGACAGTACAATAATGATAAAATCTATCGGTGATTCGATTACGGTTGACGGAGAGAAATTTAACAAAGACGGCGCGGCATGTACGAAGAATGTATTTGATAATGTAAAGGGAGAACTGCTTGTCAGATATAAAGAGGACGAAAACGGAAAAATTACAAAAATAGATACGACCACGGTAAATGACAGCCATGAAAGCAAGGAGAGCAGTCTTTTTGCCGAATATTATGAAACAAGCAACACAAAATGGTATAACAGCTATTATTTAGGAAGAAGTGCGTATTTGTCTACGGCAACAAAGGTGTTCTACATTCCGACCGACAGCACAGATGATGCAGATTACAGATGTGCCAATGCAGGCTATATGCTGTTAAACGATGTTTCGTATTATGCCGATGCATATTATACGAGTTCTCTGAACGGAACAGCGGCGGCAGCGGTTGTTAAGTATTCGCTGGATAATATAATAAGTAATGTCGCTTCGCAAAAGGGCTACTTTATCTATCGGGATACAAGGGAGCGTTTGAACGCAGACGGAGAGTCGGTCAGATATATAACGGGAATAAGCGGAACGGCAGAGGCAACCTTTGAGGTTGATGATGCGGTATCCCTCGATGGCATTGATACGGGTGATATGGTGTCATTTAACTTTGACTCAAGAGGAAGAGTTATCAAAAAAGGCGGCGAAAGCTATACAATGGTATATGACGCGTCAAAGACAATCGAAGAACAGCGTGATGACGTAGGCAAGCATTGGGTGCCGCTCAGCGATGCGGTTCAGGAAAAGACGGGACATAAATATCTTTTGTATAAATTTATAAGCTCGGATAACCATTACAGAACGGAAAACCAGCTTTCATATGGCAAGGCGGTTAAAAAATATGCTGATGATACAATACGAATTTCGTCAAAATCCGATTTTGAGCCAACCGAGGTTATAAATACAAAAAATCTTAAATTTGTTGTGGTAGAGCGTAACGGCAAAGGTAAAATCGAAGTCAGAATCGGTGATATGTCTGATGTGATAACAGCAGAAACAACAACGGATAATTGCTCAAAGATATTATTCTGGAACGGCGTGGGTGTCGGAAAAGGCGTGTATGTATACAACATTTAATAAAAACCCTGAAAAAGCGTTGACGCAAGCGTCTTAGGTATACAATTTGCAAAAAAATAAAATAAAAAAATATAAAATTTAAAGGAGAGATTTGAATGAAAACAAAATTCAAGATGAACATTGGTAAAAAGTTAAGCCGTGTTATATCGGCAGGATTATCGGCACTGATGCTGGCAACGGTTATACCGACATCAGCGCTTGCGGCAATCCCCACCGATAACGTAATTAGGCAGCCGGAGGCATTTACGGTTGAGGCAAGCAGGAGTGGATATGTGGATAAATATGTTAATGTTACAAACAATAACAGGGTAATGGTTGAGTTTGACTTTACTGCAAGCAGTACCGACTTTCCGTATCATATTCTGTCAAATGGTAAGGTCTCAGAAACAAGTTCTCGCAACTTAGCACACTTGATGCTTGCACCGAACGGAAAGGTCGTAGTAAGCGAAGACGCCGGAACCCCGTATAATATGTCTACCGATAAGGAGGTAACACCGATAAGAGGATACAATGTGGCGGACTATGAAGCGGGTAAGACATATAGAATGACGATGGTTTATGACATCAACGGAAGAGATGTGGAAGCAGGCCACAACACAACAGTTGACTACTATATGGACGGAAAGTATCTCTATACTGCCAATACAAGCTTTTTCAGCTCAACCGGTGAGGAACATAAACAGTCTGGGATTGCGGACGGTAATTTGGCAACCATACATTTCGGACCGAAGGCAAACGGTGTTGCAGAAGGTGTAACTGTAGATTCTACGGGCAAGAGCCTTAAGATAGAGAACTTTAAGATTTTAAATGCGGATATGTATCCGAACTTAGAGTATGATGCACCGACAGTTGACGAAAGCGGTGTAAAGATTAAATTCAGTGAAACCTTGGCTTGCGCTAACACTGCTGACTATACAAGCGGAAACGACCTGTCGAAAGTGCAAATTAAGTCTATCGACGGCGAAACGGTTGATGGTGTAAGTGCGACAATAAAGAACGAAACACTTTCGCTTACATACACAGGCAGCTTGAAATCGGATAAGACATATTATGTCATTCTGCCGAAAAACTTTAAGAGCGTTGACGAAAAAGTGCTTGCAGATAACACAATAGCCTTCAAGGCACCGGAGGCAAAGGGTGTGGATGCAACTCTGTATACGCAGGATTTTGAGAGTGCAATAGACGGCTCTGCCCCGACCGGCTTGGGATATTCGACTGTTGACACTAAAAAATACGAAACAGTCGATGCTACCCATAATAAGGCTTGGCTTTTAAACGGTGATTATAAAGATATAAAGTATGTAAGGTGTTTACCGTTTGATGATTCCGCGGTTGCTAAATCCGATGAAATTGTTGTAAGTGCGGATTTCTATTTGAATGAGATGAAGCGTACAGCAGATATAAGAGTACAAGATGAACATAATAATGCTGCATTTGGATTCTGTTTCTTTGATGCAGCAGGACATTTTGTTGTTATAAAGAATAAAAATCACGTATGGTCACAGGATGAAATAGTATCTCAGTCGAGCGATACATATATTGTTGCTAATACACCAATATCCGTACAGAAATGGTACACAGTAAAAATGGTTATCAATACAGCTGACAGAACAGTGACATATTATTTAGGCGCTGACGGAACTTGGGAAACTGTTGCAACGGTAGATTTTTTACAAGGCACACAAGGAGTAAACTACTTTGATGAGCTTAGACTTCAGGGCTGGGACAACAACACCGAATCAAAAAGACCTTATGGTAATTTCTATTTGGATAATATAAAAATCGGTTACCAAAATATAAACACCACTATGGCAAACACATTGGCAACGGCTGCGAATAAAATAGATTACGATTTCTCGGACTTTGAAAGTAAGCTTGGGGATAAATATTTGCTCGATGCCGATGTAACATTTAAGCAGGCGGATAAGCCGCTGTATTTCAGATGTAATGATACTAGAAATACACCATCAAGCGGTTTGATATTCAATGTTGACGCAGACGGCAATCTCAGTATGTCAAAATCACTTTTGAACTGGAAAGCTGACGCCTATATGCAGTCACTCAACACAACGGTTGAATTGGATAAGCCTGTTAATATTAAGCTTTTGGTTGATAAAACAAAGTTAAAAGCCGTAACTGTTTTTGTCAACGATCAATATGTACGCTCTCTTGCATTTGGATGGGGCAATGAGTGGCTCGATAAAACAAATTATATTACCGATAATCCGGGAGCGGCTAATTTTGTAAAGGGTGATCATAATACAGACCCGAACAAGGTCAACAAGGTTTCAATCGGTCATGTGACCTCAAATATCCCTGAGGGTATCACGCTTACGGATTCGGCAAATAAAACCTATGGCATATATACAGACGGCATTCCGGCGGACATCGGTTCGGTCAGCTTGACCTATAATGATGCTTTTGCCGATGGTACTGTTGTCAGCGGTGCAACACTCAATAAAAAGGCTGAGGACGGAGCATTGACTCCTGTTGAAGGTTATACCGCTGCGCTTTCAACAAACAAAAAATCAATCGTAATTTCAAAAGCGGACGGCGTTCTCGAAAACGGAACATATGTAATATCCGTCAACGGAATAAGCGGTGCAGATGATTTTACAACCGAGTTTGTTGTGAATGAGACAAGGTCGCTTGTCATTAATTCGTTTAGTGTGGAAAAGGGCGAAAACGGCTATTATCCGTCGATATCGGCGCGGAATTACAGTGCGGCAGAGGCAGATTTGGCGGTTATTATCTGTGAATATACAAAAGATGCGGTTCCGCAGCTTGTAAACGTACAGTATAAGCCGATAAAATTAGACGGCGGCGCAAGCGTAACAATAGACAACAGCACATATACAGATCTCGTTTTGACAACGACTAGCACGAATACATCAATCAAGGCGTTTATCTGGAACGAGATTGGCAGCAATGTTCCGCTTGTCGGTGCTCAAACATATACAACAGAGTAATTATATTTATTTGTTCGGGCGGCAGTCTTGCCGCCCGAATAAATACAAAAAACAAACCCGATGTGAAAAGGAAAACGGCTGAGGTTAACTATGAAAATTAATTTAAAATTTAGTAATAAAATTGCGGCGAGCCTTGTATGTATATGTATGTTTTTGCAGATTTTAGGTGTAGGATTTAGTGTATACGCTGCTGAACCAACAAATACAGATGATTTGCCAAAGGCTGTGTTGGAAAACGGTGTTGTAACGGTTACGGGCGTGGCGAAGTCGCACCTTAAGCGCACAAACATTTCGTTTTTGGTTCTGAAACCGGGGAAATCAATAGCGGGAGTTACGCCGCTTTCGGCAAGGGATGATGTTTGTATTTGCGACCAGGTACAGGCAGGAATCGGCGGTGCATACAGCTTTAAGTTTAATGTTGACAGTGGATTTGGAGAATACAAGATTTATATAAACGAAGAGGTATCAAACGGCGAAGCGTATAGAGCTGCAGAGGTTCTGTCGGTGTACAATTATGCCGAGCCGACAGCAGAAATTAAGTCCGATAAAATGGGGCATATCTATTATAACGGTGACAAAACCGATTTTGAATTGAATGTCAGTGCTACGCCGAATATGGAATCCGATATAGAGGTTACGACAAAGGTTGTTCGTTTGGATATGAATGAAAACGGTGAAAATATTGACGGTGAAGAAGTTGCGGCAGAGGTTCAATCAAAGCATACAGGCTCGGACGGAAAAGCATCTTTCAACATTGATTTTTCTGATGAGCTTGACGCAAAATACGGTGTATTTAAAATTACATCACAGATTTCGGACAGAACATCAGGCAAAACAACAGCCGTATCCACACGCTTTAGCCGTGTAAACGCTGACCATAGTCGAGAGAATATGAATTATTGTATGGGCATACAACAGCATCTTCAAAACGGATGGGATAATAATAACGGCTTTTATGGTGCGGGGCAGCCGATAGTCGAGAATGTTCCCGGCGGTGCCGATGCGGACGAGTTTTATGATTTGTTTGCGGATGCCGGTTATTATCTTCAGAGAGAAGAGCTGCACTGGAGTATTTTTGACAAGGGAAAAGTTGTAAAAAATGAAAAAAATGAGTGGGAAAATAAATATAACGGATATGTATTCCGTTCTGACCAAAAACAGTATTTTGATCAGATGAAGGAGAAAGGGTTAAAGCCGCTTATTATTTTAGGTCTTGAAAATAAAAAATATTTTACCGTTGATGAAAGCGGTAACTATATCAGACCCTATGAAAACGAATTGTATTTTGAGGCATATGAAAGATATTGCTATGAGGCGGTCAAAGCAACCCTTGAATATACCGACAAGTATGAAATAATGAATGAATACAATATCGGCTTTAACAGGTTTCTCGAAAAAGATTCAAACGGAGAATGGGCATATAAGGAAATTGATTTTAAGGAATATGTTCGTTTGATGAAGGCTGCATATGAGGGTGCTCATCGTGCGGCATCGGAAGCAGGTAAAAACATTACTGTATACGGCATTTCTTCGGCACAAATCTGTAACTGGTCTGACAATTACGGCATATACACGTTTAAAGACGGAACAACGTCAAAGTTTGCGGGCAACAAAACATATGAATGGATAAACGGCATCTTGAAAAACGGCGGCGGACAATATATGGATGAGCTGTCATTCCACGTGTACACAAATAAATATAAGCCGGAAAGCGCCGACGGAGATAAGGCGGCGCTTGCGGATGATATAAAGAAGCTGCTTGAGCAAAACAACTGCGGCGATATACCGTTGTTTATATCAGAGACAGGATATTCAACAAATTTTGAGTCGGAATCGGTTTTGGCAAACACAGAGGTTCAACAGGCGAAGTATGAGCTTAGAGATTGGGCGAGATTGTATAATAAAGTAAGCGGTGTTTCGTGGTATAATGCAATAGAAAAGCCGCAAGCTAACGGCTATGAGCATAGCTTGGGGCATATAAAGATGCATTCATCGTATAAGTTTACAGACGCTGAAACAGGCGAGGAAAAGGAATGGGCAGTAGATATTCCGTATGAGGCAAAGAGGGTTTATATAGCTTTTGCAAACTGGAATACTCTTTTGGCAAATTCTGAGTTGAAAAGAGAAAATGTTAGCGGAAATAAGTATGATTATGAGTTCGAAACGCCTGACGGAAGATGGGTGCATATGCTTTGGAACAGTGATGACGTAGCCGATAGCATTCAAATCAGTGCAAACTCGGAAAGTGCGGTTATCTATGATATGTACGGTAATGCAAAGGATATATTTGCAGAAGACGGAAGGTATACGATAAATATTTCCGGTGAGCCGGTCTATCTGGAAGAGTCAAGGGTGAAGGTTAAGTTTGTGGATGCAGACGGAAAAGAGATAAACAAAATCGGTGATAATCTCACAGCTCTTACGGTGAATGTGAGCATTGATAAGGTGCAGACGGGGCTGGAGAGTGCGATGGTTATTGTTGCCTCTTATGGCTCGAACGGAAACATTATTAACGCAATCACAAAATCGGCAAGTCCGAGCGTATCGGCAGATGTTTCGACAAGCTCTGTATCCGAAATTCGTGTGTTCATATGGGCGGATGCGAACAGCATCAGACCTATTGCGAAATACGGGATGATTAAACGATAAACGAAATAAAATTTTGTATAGGAGACAAAGAGATGAATTTTAAAATTACTAAAAGAATTTTAAGCTTTGTATGCGCAACGGCGTTGTGTGTGTCCGCTGCTTTTGTCGGTATGGGTGTACAGGCTCAAGAGCCGCTTTCGGGTGAGAGTATATATTCAAATAACGGAGATGTATATATAAGCGGAACGATTAAAGAAGGTGCAAAGGCGGCGACTGTTTTAGCTGTTAAAAAAGGTGTGTCATTTGACCAAATTTCAAACGGCGATATTTATTATGTCGACGAGCTTACGAACACCGACGGAAAATTTGCGTTTAAGTTTCACACAGACAATAGCTTAGATGGCTTTGATATATATGTTTATGATGGTGATACAAGTATAAAAAAGCTTGAGGATTATGCCGGCTCTATGTATATTGCGACAAATATAGATATTAAAACCTATGCCGAGAGCCTTGACTATGATATAAATGTTGCATTTAATAATATTTTCGGTTATGATGTCAGCAATGTTAAGGTATATACAGCTATTTATGATGACAATGATGTACTTCTTAATGTTTTGTTACCCGATATATATTTTAATTCCGATAACGAGGCAAAGATAAATATTAGGCTTGCGCTTGAGCAATTAACAAATCGTGCAAGCTATGTTAAGCTTTTTGCCTGGAATGATATGAAACCGCTTACCAATGACACAAATGTTGCTGATAGGCTGAACGTTGATGAATACACAAAAATTACCGAGGATAGCTTTTATGGTGTTGATTCTCCTGAAATATATTATGGAGGAAGATGGTTAAAGGATGATAGCACCGGGCTTATGAAATCAAATTGGCAAAGACCTTATGTACGTGTTAAACTCACCTATACAGAGGGGCAAACGGTTAAGTTCAGATTTAAAAAATCAAGAGCGGCGGTAATGTGGTATGTCAACGGCAAATTCCTCGAATCAGATAAAATCCCGAGCGATAGCAAGGAATATCAATCACGCTGTGCCTTAGGTCATTCGTGGAATGATGATCCGAGTGATTCGGCATATACATTGATTAATGTAACAAAGGCTTTGAATGAGGGAATGAATGAGATTATCTTTATGGTGGATTCAGAAACGGCTCAAACAGAGTTTTCGGGCATAAAGATAAGCGGCGTAACCGCAGATAGACCGATGTATGTTTATAAGCCGAATGAAAAGCCTTTAAAGATGATGATTATAGGTGACAGTATAACGTCGGCAGGGAGTGGCTATGCGGTAATGGTGCCGTTGATTTTGGACGCTGATTTTGCAAACATTTCACGTTCGGCTATTGCGCTTCGCGATGGTAAATCGTATTTTGGCGGAGACGGAGCAAAATACGGTATGGAAAGCAGGTTTGATTTCTATGAATCAATAGGATCGGCTAATGAACCCAACGGTTCAACTCCATTTAATTTTGATGCTGATGATTGCGATATAATATGTGTAAATCTCGGAACAAATGATCATTTGACAAGTGGTGTGGACTCTGATGATTCAAAGGATTTTATGGACAGATATAAGAATTTTATTTCTAAGATTCATAATAATTATCCCAACGCCGAAATAGTAATTATCAGACCGTTTAACGGCGGTGCGGAGGCAACAGATTCGAGAAAAATTGAAAACGCAAACAGAAGTGATATTTTTGCAAAGATGAAAAACGACGGTGCTTTTGACGCTGACTATCTGCATTACTGGGATACATCGAGTCTGGATTTGCCGTATATTAATAATCCGAGCAATGGTGATGTTGCTTTGCACCCGACATATATAGGACATCAAATGATTGCAAAAGAGCTTGTCAAGTTTTTAATTGATGAGGGACTTGCCGAAAAATGCGATGTTGACAGCGTTAATTTTGACGACTTACAGGCATCGGCACACTATGGTGCAGCTTGGCAAGGGTAGTAATTTGTTGAGCTTTAGGGGGATGTAACGTGAAAGTTCCTTTCACGTTATGCCTCCGGCGGATTTGATTGCCCGTGCGAAATTTTCCGAGGCTTAAGCCTCGGAAACGCACATGGGCGTAATAATCTCTTGTCATTCCCTGCCCTGCGGATAAGAGAAATTTAATTGCTATTTGTGCCGACGCAGGGCGGCGGAATGGAGATTATTATGTTTGAAAAAACAAGATGGATGCTGAGTAAATGTTATAGAGAGGACTCGAGTCTTTATTTCAGAAAAGAGTTTGATGTTCCCGAAAAAATAAAAAGCGCTATGCTATACATAAGCATTATGGGGCAGGGCGTTTGCACGATTAACGGCAAGAACGTTGCGGATGATGTGTTGAGTACACCGTACACACGTTTTGATAAGAGAATCCTGTATCGTGAATATGATGTAACCGATTTAATAAGGATTGGCAAAAACGCAATCGGTATACACGCAGGCAATGGCTTTTTTAACAACAATATGCGCACATGGAATGAAGAAATGGCAACGTGGCGCGATAAACCCAGGGCACTTGTAAATTTATTTATTACTCTGCAAAGCGGAGAAAAAGTTTTAATAAAAGGTGACAACAGCTGGAAGAGTGACTTTGGTTGTTGCCCGTATAACGGGGTGCGTCGAGGTGAGATATGCGACGCAAGACTTAAGGTTCCGTTTGACGAGGTCGGCTTTGATGACAGCAAATGGCAGAATGTGGAGGCTGTTGCTGAGCCGGGCGGAGTATATGAAAAGTTTGATATGGAGCCTATTCGTGTTATCCGAGAGCTTGAGCCGATTTCAAGCATAAACGGCGTTTACGATTTTGGTGAAAATACAAGCGGTTGGTGCAAAATTAAGGTAAGCGGAAAAAGCGGTCAGGAAATACGGTTAAAATATGGCGAAGCATTGGATGATGCCGGTAATATTTCGGACAAGAGCGGAACTTTTGCAAAAAAAGAAGGCTTTGAGCTTGTAAACGAAGATGTATTTATATGCAGTGGTGTTGAAAACGAAGAATTTACACCAACCTTTTTGTATCACGGATTTAGATATGTTCAGGTTATAAATGCACCGCAAAATTTTAGTATTGTGGCGCAGGTTATTCACACTGATTTGAAACAGATTGGTGAATTCAAATGCAATGATGATATGCTGAACAATATACATTATGCCTCGGTACGCTCTACGCTTGCGAATTATCACGGCATCCCCGAAGATTGCCCGCACAGAGAACAGAACGGCTGGCTCGGCGACGCGCATTTGTCGTCAGACCAAGCTTTGATGAACTTTGATATGATTAAGGCGTATAAAAAATATGTTAAGGATATAGCCGATACTCAAAGACCGAACGGCTGTTTGGCGGGAATTGCGCCTACCTCTAACTGGGGATATAATGTTGGTGTATCGTGGACGGCTGCATTTATAATAATTCCATGGAATGTATATGTACATACCGGCGACACACAGATGCTTGAAGAAAATTGGGACAAATTTGTTGCTCTTGCCGACTATTCCGAGAGAATGTCGGATGAATATATTATGGATCTGGGCTATCATGATTGGTGTGCACCAAAGGGAATAAAGCCTTGCTCAGCCTCTGTTTTGAATACGGCATATCTTCACAGAGTGTTCGAACTGATGTCAAAAATAGGAAGAGTGTTAAACAAGGATTGTAAATTGTGTGATATGTACGAGAAGAAGGCAGACCTTGTTAAACAAGCGTGGCGCAATAAGTTTTGGAATAATGAAGAATGGCAGGAAAATCAAACATTTTTTGCCTGCGCTTTATATCATAACTTTTTAGACTCGGAGGAGGAGCGGAAAACAGCTGTTGACAGGCTTGTCAGGCTTATAATTGAAAAAGATTATCATCTGGAAATGGGTATATTCGGTATTAAATATGTGTTTTCTGTTTTATCCGAATACGGCTTTGGAGATGTGCTATATAAGGCTGTTACAAATCCTACATATCCAAGCTATGCCTATTGGATAAACAGTGGAATGACAACGTTGTGTGAGGATTGGGAAATGAACTCATCACTCAATCACCATATGTACAGTGAAATAGACAACTGGTTTTACAAATATTTGGCAGGAATTAATGTTTCAAGAGAAGGAATTACAATAAAGCCCATAAGGGTTACCGGTATAAATGAGGTCAAGGCGTATCACAGGGGGATTTGTGTTGAGATAAAAGATAATGCCTTAAAAGTTGAAATTCCGGATAATGTTAATAGGGCTGTTATTAAATGGAACGGCAGGGAAGAGGTTGTCGGAGCAGGTACATATTTGTTTTGATAAAATTATTTTAAAGATATATAAGACCTGCGAAACTTGAATTTAATAAACACATATTATTTTTATAAACGAGGCTGTGGATATTGATGTTATTAGGAAGAAATATTCACGGCCTCGTTTAATTTAGAAGATTTTACTGCAGTTGCCTGACTGTCTGCAGTCTGTATTTTGAGTTATGAATTTAATGGCTGTCTCGGAATTTCTTTGGTGAAAGACCGTATTTCTTTTTAAAACATGTAAGAAAGTATGAGATGTTATTATAGCCGCATTCAAGTCCTACATCAGTGATAGAAAGGTTAGTATAAATAAGAAGGTTTGCGGCATGATTCAGCCTTAAATCGTTTATATATTCACTTATAGTTGTGTTTTTATATTTTTTCATTGAGCGAGAAAGATGCTCATAGCTTTTTCCCGAAAGACGTACCATAGCATCAATTCCTTCGGTAAAGTATTCTTTGTGATTCATCAAGTGGCAAACGTTTTCAAGCCATGCAGGACAATGATTTTGAGCATTTGTGATATAATGAGAGAAATATTTAGCAAAAATAATTATAAGAATCATTTTGCAATGTAATATTTTCTGCATATAATTGTCAAATCCAACGGTGTTTATCTCATAAAGAAGTTTTTCAAGTTCACAAGCATCAGGTTCTGTCAGGACAACAGACGGCGGAAGTTCTTTCTTCAAAAAGTCTTTTGTCGGAAAATCATCTCCGAGGCAAGTAAATACGCTGTCTGCAAGCTCTTTGGAAAAAGCGAGATTAATAAAGGTATACGGACTGTCTTCGTGAGTATATAAGTGTATATCATTAGGACGAATAAAGGTCAGTGTACCTTTGCTTAATATTTCTGTGCGTCCGTTTATATGGTGAGTGATGTCTTCTGAAAGAGTAAGAAATATTTCGTAATATTCGTGCTTATGCAAGACTTCATGCTCTGTGTTGCTGGTAATAAATCTACATTTAAATCCTTCGGGGAAATTTATATGCCACTTTTTTTCTAACACTTTGTATTCCATACAAAAAACTCCTTATATCATAATATTGAAATTATAGCTTTTGAAAATATGGATTTGGCACAGATGTCTCTTTTTTTTAACATTCTAACACAAAGGGTTAATATTGTCAATACAATTTAAGGTTTTATCAAGATAGAGTAATAAACTGTCATAATAAATAAATTTTGCCTGTAAATAAAATGTGTAGTCATTTTAACAAAATATCATAATAGTGATTGACATACGTTTGTAAAGAGTTTATAATATTATGAAAACGACTGTTATGATACGAAACATTGGAGGTAAAAATGAATAAATATATCAAGAAATTTGACAGCGTTGAAGTTGAATCAAATGTGAAAATTGACGCAGTTCATATCAAAAGGACCGAAAACAATATTGATGTGCACGAAGTGAAAATTAAGTGGGATAGGGGCACGACAAATGATAAATCCTATGCAAGTATAAAAATTCTGCTTCCAATGAGGCGTTCAAAATTCAGATGGGCGCCGTATTGTCAGCTGGACAAGGCAATGCGGTCTACCTGGATGGGAACCGCGAAATTCAATACAATGCTGGCTGTTGATTGCCCTGTGACTTGCGTTTATGATGCCGATGACTGCAATGAATATACCGTTGCACTCAGCGATGTAAAGAGAAATATAGAAATTTTCTCAGGCTACGAAGAAAATGGAGCGATGTTTGCATTTCGCGGTGTGGTTATGCTTTGTGAATTGGGAACCTTGAACAGCTATACATTCAAAGTCCGTGTTGACAGAAATAATGAATATATAGGGAAAACTCTTGACAGAACAAGAAAATGGTGGGAGGAAATACTTGGTATTGAACCCATGAACGTTCCGAAGGAGGCAAAGCTTCCGATGTACTCTACCTGGTATTCGTACCACCAGGATATCACCGATGAATCGATTGAGAAAGAGGCGAGACTTGCGGCAGAATTAGGAATGAAATCCATAATCGTAGACGATGGATGGCAGCTTGATACCTGCGGTGGCGGATATGGATATACAGGAGACTGGAATGTGGTTCCAAGCAAGATAAAGGATATGAAAAGCCATGTTGACAGCGTTCACGGAGCAGGACTTAAATATATTCTTTGGTTCAGTGTTCCGTTTGTTGGATATTTCTCGGATATATGGGATAGCGTATGTGACAAGGTTCTGTATAAAAATGACGGCTTAAAGGCGGCCGTACTTGACCCGAGATATCCGGAGATAAGAAGATATCTTATTGATAAGTATAAAGAGTTTGCTGTAGAATACGGGATTGACGGATTTAAATTGGATTTTATCGATTCATTTTACACGGCGAATGAGCCGCCGAAAACCGATGATATGGACTATGAATTTGTCTGTGACGCGGTCGAGAGATTAATGACGGATGTGAAAGATGAGCTATCTAAGATAAATCCGGATATACTTATTGAATTTCGGCAAAGGTATACAGGGCCTGTTATCAGAAAGTTCGGTAATATGCTCCGTGTCGGTGACTGTGCCCGTGACGGAATAAGCAACAGAGTGGGAATAACAGATATCAGAATGTTGGCAGGAAATACAGCTGTTCATTCGGATATGATAATCTTTGATACGCGAGAGAGTGTTGAGGATGCGGCATGGCAGATACTAAACTCTATATTCGGGGTAATACAGTATTCTGTAAGGCTTGAGGACTTAAGCCCCGAGCAGCTTAAGATGAGCCGATTCTGGCTGAATTTCTCTGCCGAAAATAAAGACATTCTGCTAAACTCAGAGTATGTTGCCCACGAGCCCCACTGCAACTATCCGATAATAGAGGCATTTAACGATAAGGAACGGATTGCGGCAGTTTATGCAAGAAATAAAATACTGCCCGTTGACGGCAGAAAAACGACAATAATCAACGCAACACCTGATAGCAGAATTTATACCGAAAGCGATGCGGAAAGAGAAGCTAAAATTACAATTCTTAACTGTATGGGAGATGAGGTTCGTTCTGAAACCGTGAAGATATCAAAGGGCGTAAATGTTATAGATGTGCCGAAGTGTGGACTTGTTGTTATTGAATAAATTTAATATAGGTGATTGTAAAATTAAAAATCCGAAACAAAAAATATCGGAGCGGGCGGACTGAAATTTCCTATGAAGAATCATAGAATTTTGAGTTTGGAAAGGTAATTATAAATTTGAGATATAAAAAGATTGGAGAGAGTTATGTATACAAAGCATGAATGGAAATCAGATACACATTTTAATTTCAAATATGTAAAGTATTTGCCAAGAGATTATGATGAAACAAAGAAATATCCGTTGGTATTTTTTCTTCACGGTGCAGGAGAAAGAGGCGACGATTTGGATGTTGCATCGAGGCATGGATATATGAAATATGTCAGGGAAGAAGGAAAAGAGTATCCGTTTATTTTTATAGCGCCGCAATGTCCGAATAACAAATATTGGGGATGTTATATTGAGTCGCTGATTGCCTTCTTGGATTATATATGTGATAGTTTGCCGATTGATATGGATAGAGTTTATTTGACGGGACTCAGCATGGGAGGAACAGGTACATGGATGCTGGCTATGGCTGAGCCTGAGAGATTTGCAGCTGTTGCTCCGATTTGCGGAACCGGTATATATTGGTATGGTGAAGTGTTGGTAAATACGCCTGTGTATATGTATCATGGAGATTGCGATCCAACTGTTCCCATTACAGAAAGTGTAAATATGCTGAATTCAATTAATAAACGCGGAGGAAACGCACAGCTTAAAATATGTTATGGTGTAGACCATAACGCTTGGGATATTGCATATGACGGAGATGAACTTATGAATTGGATGTTAGCACAGAGAAAAAATTGATGATTAGTGATAAAATTGGAACGATTACCAAACCTCTTGTTAATATCCAAAAGGATGCAAAAGCATATTCTATGGAGTTCAACGGACAGAGCACAGGTTTTTTTGTATCAATTAAAGAAGCGTTATTATCGCGTGAATGGGATTATGTTACTCTGCAGCACGTGAGCAGTCAGAGCGCTCGTTATGAAAAATATAAACCGTATCTTGAAGAGCTTTCTGCTTAGGGTGATGGTACAAATCCGAACCTGCCAAAAACAATTAATTTAGGCATCTTTCGGCTTGTCGTCTTTGATAGGCGTCAGCCTATCTGCATCCTCCGCACCAAAATCT
>CACYTW010000009.1:0-2748 GCA_902777435.1 uncultured Ruminococcus sp.
GGAATATCATTTTCTGCCGACACAGAGTGGCAAAAAGACTTTGAGGCAGCGTTTCCCTATGAGGAAACAGACGACCAATTGCGTTCAATTGACGAGGTAAAGGCCGATATGGAAAAACCTCATCCTATGGACAGATTGCTTTGCGGTGATGTGGGCTACGGCAAGACAGAAGTTGCTCTGCGTGCCGCATTTAAAGCAGTAATGAGCGGATATCAGGTTGCATATCTCGTTCCCACCACCATTCTTGCAAATCAGCATTACAATACCTTTAAGCAAAGAATGATGGACTATCCCGTAAATGTCCGTATGCTGTCAAGGTTTGTCACTCCTACCGCCCAAAATGAAATAATCAAAAATCTTGCAACAGGCGAAACAGATATTGTGATAGGTACGCACAAATTGCTTAGCGATAAGATAAAGTTCAACAAGCTCGGTCTTTTAATCATAGACGAAGAACAAAGGTTTGGCGTAACTCACAAAGAAAAAATAAAAGAGATGCGTTCGGATATAGATGTATTGACTCTGTCCGCAACTCCTATTCCTCGTACATTGCATATGTCACTTAGCGGAATAAGGGATATGAGCATAATAAATCAGCCGCCCTCTGACCGCCATCCCGTTCAGACATATGTGCTTGAATATGACGAATTTATCATCCGCGAGGCTATCGAAAGAGAGCTGACAAGAGGCGGCCAGGTTTACTATCTGTTCAATCGTGTTGACGGCATTTATAAAACCGCAAACCGAATTGCAGAGCTTGTTCCACAAGCGAGAATTGCGGTGGTTCACGGCAAGATGCGTGAAGCAGAGCTTGAACAGGTTATGATGGAAGTATCCGAGGGTGAGATTGACGTGCTTGTATGCACCACCATTATAGAAACAGGCCTTGACATAGCAAATGTAAATACTATTATAATAGAAAATTCCGACAGGCTGGGGCTTTCGCAGATGTATCAGTTGAGAGGCAGAGTCGGCAGAAGCAACAGACTTGCCTATGCATATTTGACATTCAGACGTAACAAGATGCTGTCGGAAGAGGCAGAGAAAAGACTGCTTGCAATGAAAGAATTTACCGAATTCGGCTCAGGCTTTAAAATTGCAATGCGTGACTTGGAAATCAGGGGAACAGGCAATCTGATAGGTGCAGAACAACACGGACATATGGAAAGCGTAGGCTACGAGATGTATTGCCGCCTGCTTGAAGAAGCCGTCCGCGAGGAAAAGGGCGACATACAAAATGTCACAACCGAAACATCTGTTGACCTTCCCGTATCTGCGTTTATCCCCGAAAGCTATATCAGCGACCACAGCCGTAGAATTGGAGCATACAAAAAGATTGCCGCTATATACGATACGGAGTCTTTATATGATGTGTATGACGAGGTAGAGGACCGCTACGGAACTATTCCTCAATCGGTATCCAATCTTATGTATATCGCATTAATCAAAAATAAAGCAAGCTCCCTCGGGATATCCGAAATGACAGGCAATGACTCTCAAATCGTTATGTCCTTTGACAAAAACAATCTGCCCGATATGCAAAATGCGGTTAATATTATGGCTGAAACTCCAAAGGAATTGTTTATGACAAACCCTGACAATCCTAAACTTCACTTTAAAATCGCTAAGCCTAATGCTGCAAATGAGCAAAAATATCTTGACAAAATTATAGGTTTGTTGAACAAATTGTGAACTTTTTAAAAAATTTTAAAAAAAGGGTAGATAAATTATAAAATATATAGTATAATCTAATTTATAATTTAATTAATTAAATTTCTACAAAGGAGAGGAAAAACTTGGATAACGAAAACAAAAATCTTCAGGAGGAAGAAACAACTATGACTCCCGAAGAAAAAGTGCATGCAGACATTAGTTCTAAAATTGCAGATGCTGCAGCAGAAGTTCAGGATGAAATCGCCGAAGCAAACAGCGACACATCCGCAGAAGTTGAAAACACTGACGAAGGTTTCTCATTTGAAGGAACCGACGAAGCATTGGAAGACAATGAGGTTGAAGAGGAAAAACGCATTTCTTTAAAACAGGGAACATTTGTTGTTTCTCTTATTGCAGCCGCATTGATAGGTGCTTTAATCACATTCTTCTGTTTCCGTGTTCCTGCTTGGGTTGCAAATATGCCTGAGGGAAAAACCGTAATTAAAGTCGGCGACACTAATATTACAGACTTAGACCTTCAATATTACATTTATTCAGAAGCTTCTAAGTATGCAAGCAGCAACAATCTCTCTCAAGATGACCTTGCTGACTTTGATTGGGATAAAGAAGAGAATGGCGAAAAGCTTTCAGACAAAATTAAGCAGGATGCTGTAAACACTGCAATCGACGAAGCATTGATAATTCAAAAAGGTGCAGAAAATGGTGTTACGTTAGCAGATGATGAAAAGAAGACCATTGATTCACAGATTGCAGGCATCAAGGCAAACTACGGCGAAGAAGGCTTTGCTCTCAGAGCGAGAACAATGGGCATTCCAAGCATTAAACAGTACACAAAGATGTACTACAACGCAATGACATCTCAGGCAGTTCAGGATGATATGCTTGAAAACCCTGATAAATACTATCCTGAAGATAAGAGCGTTTTAAGTGATTATATGCAAAAGGATAAAGCATCTGTTAAGCACATTCTTATAAAAGTAGACAGTGGTGCTGACGAAGCAACTACTGAAGAAAAGCGTGCTCAGGCACAATCAGTTCTTGACAGACTTAATGCAGGTGAGGACTTTGATACTC